>NZ_JAYMZS010000143.1:17315-20317 GCF_035828755.1 Amycolatopsis sp. H20-H5
GTTCAGGGCAATTTTTGCCCTGAACGACCCTTTCATGACACTTCGGAGTTACGGCGGGATCAAGCGAAGGTGTGCATCCAGCCCTCGGCGTCGGGGCGGTGGCCCTCCTGGATGCCGGTCAGCTCTTCGCGCAGCTTCATCGTCAACTCGCCCGCGACCCCGCCGCTGATGGAGAACTCGCCGTTCGAGTGTTTGACGTGCCCGACCGGGGTGATGACCGCGGCCGTGCCGCAGGCGAACACCTCGGTCAGCTCGCCCGACGCCGCCGACTTCTCCCACTCCTCGGTGGAGATCCGACGCTCGTCGACCGGGTGGCCGAACGTCTTGGCCAGCTGCAGCAAGGACTTCCGGGTCACGCCCGGCAGCAGGGAGCCGGTCAGCTCCGGGGTGACCACGCGGGCGTCCGCGCCGGAGCCGAAGACGAAGAACAGGTTCATCCCGCCCATTTCCTCGACCCAGCGCCGCTCGATGGCGTCGAGCCAGACCACCTGGTCACAGCCCTTCTCCACGGCCTGCGCCTGCGCGACGAACGAGGCCGCGTAGTTGCCCGCGCACTTGGCGAAGCCGGTGCCGCCGGGCGCCGCGCGGACGTACTCCGTGGACAACCACACGCTGACCGGCTTGATGCCGCCGCTGAAGTACGGGCCCGCCGGGGACGCGATCAGCGCGTAGAGGTACTCGCCCGCCGGGCGGTTGACGCCGAGGCCGGTCTCGGTGGAGATCATGAACGGGCGCAGGTAGAGGGACTCGCCCTGCTTCGTCGGGATCCAGCGCTCGTCCACGGCGAGCAGCTCGCGGATCGAGTCGAGGAAGATCTCCTCCGGCAGCTTCGGCATCGCGAGGCGCTCGGCCGAGTCCTGGAAGCGGCGGGCGTTGGCGTCGGGGCGGAACGACGCGATCGTGCCGTCCGGCTGGCGGTAGGCCTTGAGACCCTCGAAGATGGCCTGGCCGTAGTGCAGCACGGAGGTCGCGGGGTCGAGGGTGAACGGCGCGTAGGGTCCGACGGTGGCGTCGTGCCACCCCTTCTCGGCGGACCATTTCACGGTGACCATGTGGTCGGTGAAATAGGTACCGAAACCCGGGCTCGCCAGTACTTCCGCGACGCGGTCCGGGCTCGCGGGGCTCGGGTGCGGGAGATGGGTGAACTGCGTCGCTGTCGTCATGGGTTAGACGATAAACGTTTGGTCGGACGCGCGTTAGTCGGACGTCCACTTGTCGTCGGCCCGGCGTGGTCCCGGCATGCCCGGCCGGTCCGCTCTAGGATGGGCTGGTGACCTACAACCCCGCACAGCCAGCCCGTGTGAACACCGGCAAGTCCGGCGTCTCGGGGGATGTGAAGACGTTCGCGGCCGCACTGCTGCTCACCTTCGGCTCCGGCCTGCTCATGATGGTCGGCTGGGCGCTGGTGGACAGCGGGTTCGGCGCGTTCCTCGGCCTCGTCGCCGCCGGTTTCGGCATCTACTGGTGGAGCCGCGTCCAGGGCAAGGTCTTCCCGCCCGCGCTGTCGGCCCGCTCGGTGCTCGTGCTTGCCGGGATCAACATCGCGCTCGCGGTGGCCCTGCTCCTGCTCGTCGGCTGACGACTCAGAGCAGCCCGCCGGGCAGTTCCGGAACCGGCCAGCCCGGGTCCGGCCTGAAGTCCGTCCTGGTGCCGTCGAAGGGGTAGGCCCCGCGTTCGGCCAGCTCCCCGACCCGTTCCCCCTCGGCCCGCAGCTTCGCGAGCTCGGCGGTGGTGAGCCGTCCGGCGAGCACGGCCTCCGCGGCCTCGTCCTCGTCCTTCCAGCGCCAGGCGCCCCCGGGCTCGACCACGACGTCCAGGATGCCGTCGATCCGGTCGGGGCCCGCCTGCGTGCGGCCCCTCGGCACCTCGAGGTTGACGTACCAGTCGCGGAACCGGCCGCCGGGCTCGAAGAACCACCAGACCGAGGACCATTCGTCGTCGGCGACGCGGCGCAACGTCGACGTCCCGCGCCAGACGTCCGGCACCCTGATCCGCGGGATGCGGAACCGCTCACCGAGTGGGACCTCGTGCATCCGGCGGCCGTCGGCCAGCCTGCTGCCGATGATCGGGGTTCCCGCCGGGATCCAGCCGAGCAGGACGTTCCCGTCGTCGGCCACGACGCGCAGCGGGTGGTGCTGGCCGACGCTCCCGTCGGGTCGGAGGAAACGCTCGACGACAGTCTGGCCCGGTCGCCAGTGCGGCTCAGTCACGCCGTTCACCGTACCGAGGAGCGAGGTGGCGCAGCAGCAGCTCGACGACGGCACAGAGCCCGGCGGCGATCAGTGCGGCCACGGGCCCGGCGAACGCCGCGAGGGCCGCGGCGACGAGCCCGCACACCACCGTCACCCAGCCGCGCTCCGGCGAAATCCGGGCGCGGGCCTCGGTGAACGCGTCCAGCGCAGCGGGCACCGTCGCGAGCACCACGACGACCGTGAGCAGCGGCAGCAGCACGGCAGCGTCCGCGGCGGCGAGCACGTCCTCGAACGAAGTGGCCGAAAGCCCGAGCCGGACCGGCCCGAGCTGGTGGAGCGCGGCGATCGCCACCGCCAGCGCGACGACGAGCAACGCGCCGGTCCGCAACCGTGGGCGGTCCTGCCCCCTGGGCAGCAGGAACGGGATCAGCACCAGCGTCGCCAGCGCCAGCCCCGGCAGGTTCGGCACCGTCCAACCCGCGGATGGGGTGACCGGCGCGATGGCGAAGCACAGCACGACGAGCACGACGGCCGCGACGAGCAGCACGGCGGTGACCCACCTGGCCGCGAGGTCCGGCAGCCGCACCCCGCCGAGGTCCGCCGCCGCGACGACGACCAGCAGCCCCGCCGCGGCCGGGCCAGGCTGAGCGGGCACGACGTACAGGCCGAACGCCGTCGCGCAGGTCACGGCGACAGCCAGCCGCGCGGCCATCCCCGCGAACCGCTCAGGCCGTCCGTCGCCCGGTTCGGGCGCGAAGGCTACGGCAAGCCCGGCGATCAGCCCGGCCAGTGCCACGGCCGCGACCACCC
>NZ_JAYMZS010000144.1:0-19964 GCF_035828755.1 Amycolatopsis sp. H20-H5
GTCGGGGGAGACCGACTGAGCCTGGAACGGGTCCACCACGGCGGCGACCTTCGGCGCGGTCTTCAGCTCACCGACGACACGCTCGACAGCGGCCTTGCCCGCCGCGTCGGTGACCGTCTGGCCCGGCGGGGCGGCGATCACCACGCGAGCGGTCGCGCCACCGGCGGCGGCCTGCGGGAACCGGCTGGCGAGCTGGTCGATCGCCCGCTGCGACTCGGTGCCGGGGATCGTCACCGAACTCGACAGCTGCCCCGACAGGGTCAGCGCGCCGATCCCGAGAATCACCAGGACGGCGGTCCATACGGCGGCGACGAGCGCTCGCCTCCGGAACGAGAACCGGCCGAGCCGGTACAGGAAGCTGGCCACGAGAGGCTCCGTATCACTTGTCGGGGCGGCAAGACTTGTTCACTCGATCTAGTGACTCCAAGCTAGCCGATCGGCTAGCAGACTTACAAGCCGATCGGCAAGTGTGTGACTAGCCGCACGGCTAGCACCGAGTTTGCCGATCGACTAGCGCCGACGTACTCTCAGCCGGACTGACGAGGAGAAACGCATGAGTGCCGGTCCGGTCGAGGACACCCGCACACGACTGCTCACCACGGCGTTGCGGCTGTTCACCGAACACGGGGTCGAGGGCACGTCGCTGCAGATGATCGCCGACGCGCTGGGCGTGACGAAGGCGGCGGTCTACTACCACTTCAAGGCCAAGGACGAGATCACCGAGGCCGTGGCGGCGCCCGGGATCCGCGAGCTGGACCTGCTCCTGATGGAGGCCGCCCGCCAGCGCAGGCGTGGCGCGCAGGTCGACCAGCTGCTGGACGGCTTCGTCGACCTCGTGGTCCGCCATCGCGCGCTCGTGGCGCTGTTCTCCAGCGATCCCGGCATCAGCAGGGCGATCGGGAAGTCGATCCACGGCGAGGAGGGGTTCAAGGACGCACTGCTCGGGATCCTGGCTGGCCCCGACCCTGACGTCACCGAGCGCGTCGCCGCGATGGTGACGCTGACCGGCATCGCGATGGCAGGCGGCTCACCGGACCTCGCCTGCGTCGACGACGAAACGCTGCGCGTGGCCCTGATCGACGTCGGCCGCAAGCTCGCGGGCCGCCCTCGCCGCCGCGCCACCCACCCCGCCTCACGCGATTGCCCCTGAAGGCCACCATCACGGCGTTTTACGCCGTGATGGTGGCCTTCAGGGGCAGCTGAGGTATTCCGGGGGAACCGCGGCGGTGAGCCAGACGCCGTTGGCGCTGAGCTGGAACTCGTGCCCGGCTTCGGTCATTGCGCGCGCGTCGATCGAGAGCAGCACGGGCTTGCCGCGCCGGGCGCCGACGGTCGTGGCTGTCTCGACGGACGTCGACAGGTGCACGGCGTGCCGCTTCATCGGCCGCAGTCCTTCACGCAGGATCGCGGCCAGGAACCTGTCCACCGTGCCGTGGTAGAGCACCGCGGGCGGCTCCGCGGTGGGCAGGGCCAGGTCGACGTCGACGCTGTGGCCCTGACTGGCCCGGATTCGCTCGCCGCGCTCGTCGAAGGCGAACCGGCGTTTGTCGTTGCCCGTCACGACTTCCTCGAG
This sequence comes from Amycolatopsis sp. H20-H5, assembly GCF_035828755.1. Lineage (NCBI taxonomy): Bacteria > Bacillati > Actinomycetota > Actinomycetes > Pseudonocardiales > Pseudonocardiaceae > Amycolatopsis > Amycolatopsis sp. H20-H5. Next base: position 1,574 of record NZ_JAYMZS010000144.1, read on the forward strand.
CTCCGCCCTGGTGAGCCGGAGGCCGTGTGCCGCGAGGGCGGTGAGCAGCGTGTCCACTCCGATCCAGCCGCCCGGTTCCAGGGTCAGGCCGATTTCCCGCGGTGCGTGCCGCAGGTGCAGGGAGAGTCGCTTCGAGACTCGGGTGCGGTTCTTGGCGTCCATTTCGCCTCCAGTCAGCCACAACCCAGGCCCGGCGGGCAAACGGGTTTCAGAAGCCGCCCTCCACGGCGGGCCGCAGCTTGCCCGCGCCCGGCCCGAACCGGGCCATCTGGTCGTCCGCGTTGTACAGCCCGCAGCTGCGCAGGGACAGGCACCCGCAGCCGACGCAGCCGGTCAGCCTGTCCCGCAGGCGTTGCAGCGCGTCGATCCTGGCGTCCAGCTCGTCCTGCCAGCCCCGCGACAGCCGCGCCCAGTCCGCCTTGGTCGGCGCGTGGTCGCCCGGCAGGCTCGACAGCGCCGCGCTGATGTCCTCCAGGCTGAGTCCCACCCGCTGCGCGGCGCGGATGAACGCGATCCGCCGCAGCACCGACCGTGGGTATCGCCGCTGGTTGCCCGCGGAGCGCTCGGAACTGATGAGCCCCTTGTCCTCGTAGAACCGCAGTGCCGTGTGGGGCACGCCACTGCGTTCCGCTACCTGCCCGATGCTGAGGTGTTCGGCTAGCCTGGTCACCTGATCAGGCTAGCCTTGACTTCGACCTAAGTCGAGGTTGCAGGCTGGGATCCATGACTACCGGGACAAAACAGGGATACGCGGACCTGCCGCGCCTGATCGCGTTGATGACTGGGGACGAGAAGCACGCCGGGGCGGCGGAATCCACTTTGGACGTCCTGTGGGTGCTCTACGACCGCGTGCTGGACATTTCGCCGGACACGATCCGCAAACCCGCCCGCGACCGGTTCCTCCTGTCCAAGGGACACGGGCCGATGGCCTACTACGCGGTGCTGACCGCGAAGGGTTTCCTCGACGAGGACGAGCTCGCGGGCTGGGGCGGGCTGGACTCCCGGCTCGGCTACCACCCGGACCGGACGCGGGTGCCCGGTGCGGAGATCTCCAGCGGCTCGCTCGGGCACGGCCTGCCGCTCGCGCTCGGCACGGTGTTCGGCCTGCGCGCACGCCACCTCGACCGGGCGAAGGTGGTGGTGCTCGTCGGTGACGCCGAGCTCGACGAGGGGTCCAACCACGAGGCCATCGCGCTTGCCGGCCGCGCGGGCATGGAACAGCTCACCGTGGTGGCGATCGACAACGCCAGCGCCAGCCACGGCTGGCCCGGCGGGCTCGCGCGGCGGTTCGAGGTCGAGGGCTGGGCCGCGCGCACGGTCGACGGCCGGGACCACGAAGCACTCCACACCGCTTTCACCACACCACATCCGGGGCGGCCGCTCGCCGTCGTCGCCGTGGTCGAACCGAAGGGCTGAGCCGATGAACATGCGGGAAACCTTCCTGGCCACCACCGAGGAGGTGCTCGGCGCGGACGCGCGGGTGGCCGTGGTGCTGGCCGACATCTCCGCAGCCTCGCTGACACACGCCGCCGAACGGCACCCCAGCCGGGTGATCAACGTCGGCATCCGTGAGCAGCTGCTGGTCAGCGTCGGCGGCGGGCTCGCGCTGGCCGGGATGCGGCCGATCGTGCACACCTTCTCGTCGTTCCTCGTCGAGCGGGCGTTCGAGCAGATCAAGCTCGACCTGAACCACCAGGACGTCGGCGCCGTGCTGGTCTCCTACGGCGCGTCGTACGACATGCCCACGGCTGGCCGCACCCACCAGGCCCCCGGCGACGTCGAGCTCATCGGCTCGCTGCCCGGCTGGACCGTGCACGTGCCGGGGAACGGGGAGGAGGCCAGGCGGCTGCTGCTGGAGTCGATACCCGGCGACGATCGGGTGTACCTGCGGCTTTCGGCGCAGGAGAACGCGCAGGCCCACCTCGGTGCCGGGTTCCAGACGCTGCGGCAGGGGAGTCGCGGGGTCGTGCTCGCGGTCGGCCCGATGCTTGACCGCGTCCTCGCGGCCACCGAGGGCCGCGACGTCACCGTGCTGTACACCTCGACGATCCGCCCGTTCGACGCCGCGGGCCTGCTCGCGGCCGTCCGCACGACGGGCACGGCCGACGTCGTTCTGGTGGAGCCGTACCTCGCGGGGACGTCCGCGCACCAGGTCGCCGAGGCGCTCGCCGACGTCCCGCACCGCCTGCGCTCGCTCGGCGTGCGGCGGGAGTCGGAGGTCCGCAGCTACGGGGAGATCGCCGACCACGATCTGGCGCACGGCCTCGACGCGGGGTCGATCGCCTTGTCCGTCAAGGAGTTCCTCGGCATCTGAGCGGTCGCTTCGGCGCCGTCCCGGTGGGGGCGGCGCCCGGAGTCGTCCTCGTCGTGGGTTCGGTACTGCTGGCGCGCCTGGTTTTCCTCGAACACCGGGCCGGATCATCCGCTAGCGTTCCCGGTGTGCCGACACCTCCCGCCATCCGCCCGCTCGCCCTTGCCATCGTCCGCCGTGACGACGATCTGCTGGTGTTCGAGGGCAGGGACCGCACGAAAGCCGAGACCTACTACCGGCCGCTGGGCGGTGGCATCGAGTTCGGCGAGACCGCCGTCGAGGCACTGCGCCGTGAGCTGCGTGAGGAACTCGCGGTGGAGCTGTCGGATCTCGAGCTGCTCGGCGTGCTGGAGAACATTTTCGAGTACGAGAACCAGCCGGGGCACGAGATCGTCTTCCTGTACCGAGCCGAGATCGTGGACCGGACCCTCTACGAGCGTGACGAGGTCGGTGTCGTGCTCGACCAGGGCAGCCCGGTCAGCTGGCGTCCGCTGCGCGAGTTCGCCGAGGGCCGGTTGACGCTCTATCCGGCCGGTCTCGCGGAGCTGCTCTCAGCGCAGGTGTGACCGCGGGGTCGGCTCCAGGACCAGGCGCTGCCACGGCTGCTTGAGCCGCGCTGTCAGCTCGGGCTGGACCTCGTCGCGCCAGTGCGCGGATTCGGCCAGCGCGCGTTCGTGCGCCGTGAGCTGACCGGCGGTGGCGAAGAAGGTGAACCACACGAACACTGTTTCGTCCTCGCGCACGGGGAGCCGCGGAAACGTGTTCTCCGCGCGCTCGGTCTCGAAACAGGCCAGCGGGTGGCCCTGCGCGGAGGTGAGCAGCGGGCTCGCCACCCGGTGGAAGTACTCCGCGAACTCGGCCACCGGACCGGTCGGGTGGCACACGGTGACGATCACGCGCGACGACGGCCGCCTGCCTTCACCCGCTGGGGGACGCGCTGCCGCGGGGGCGGGGAAACCGGGGCCGGACGGCTTCAGCAGCACCACGTCACTGGCGTCGACCATGGTGTCGTTCGCGGCCGGGCCGTGCTGCTTCCACACCGGGCCGTAATAGAAGGCGGTCAACGCCTTCAGTCGCGCCGCCATGCTCTCGAAGCCGCGCACCCAGACGAACCGGCCGGGCTCGGCGGGCTCCCTGAACTGGCCGAACAGGTGCGCGCCGGTGTTTTCCTGGCTCTCGACGAACTCGCGCTCGAACAGGGTGACCAGCTCGTCGCGGCGGCCGGGAACCACGGTGTACCGGCGTAGTTCCAGGACGGCCTGGTGCTCGGCGAAGTCGTTCATGGTTGGGCACATTAGGCGGAGTTCCCTGACACCTACTGTCAGTGAAGCCCGGTGCTCGCTAACTTGGGATCATGACTTCACCGAGGCCAAGGGTGGCCATCGTCGGGGCGGGGATCGGTGGGCTCACGCTCGCGATCGCCTTGCGGGAAAAGGGAATTGACGCCGAGGTGCTCGAAAGGTCGCCGGAGCTGAGCGAGGCCGGCGCGGCCGTCGCGCTGGCCGCCAACGGCAGCCGCCTGATGGACCGGCTCGGCCTCGGCACCCGGCTCGCCTGGCACGCCACGGTGCAGACCGAACTCGTCTACCGCAACGGCCGCGACGCGACCCGCATCACCGCGTACCCGCTCGATGACCGCTACACCGAGATGTTCGGCAGCCCGCTCTACAGCCTTCATCGCGCGGATCTCCAGCGCGTCCTTGTGGAGGCGTGGGGGCTGCCCGTGCGGCTCGGCGCCGACGTGATCGGCGTCGAGCAGACCGAGGGCGAAGCGTTGGTGCGGCTGGCTTCCGGTGACACGGTGGCCGCGGATCTCGTGGTCGGCGCCGACGGTGTGCACTCGATCGTGCGCCGGTTGCTGGCCGGGCCTGACGCGCCCGCGGTGTACTCGGGCACGAGCGGGTTCCGTGGTCTCGTACCGGTCGAGAAGCTGCCGTCGTTGCCGGACCCGTCCTCCATCCAGAGCTGGCTCGGCCCGGGCGGGCACCTGCTGCACTATCCGATCGCGGGCGGCGCGGTGATCAATTTCCTGGCCGTGGTCGACGAACCCGCCGAGTGGACCGAACCCGCCTGGGTGGCCGGGGACGATCCGGGCAAGTCGCTGGGTGTGTTCGACGGCTGGCACCCCGCGGTGGCGGAAATGCTCCTGGGCGCGACGCCGCAGCGCTGGGGCCTGTTCGCGCACCGGCCGTTGCGGCAGTGGTACGACGGCCGCGTCGTGCTGCTCGGCGACGCCGCCCACGCCATGCTGCCGCACCAAGGCCAAGGCGCGAACCAGACCATCGAGGACGCCGTCGTCCTCGCGGAATGTCTTGCCGCGCAAACGATCCCGGACGCGCTGGCCCGCTACCAGCTGCTGCGCCGCGGCCGCACCCGCGTCATCCAGCGCAGCTCGTGGGACACCTCGGCCGCCCTCCACCTGCCGGACGGCCCCGAGGTGGTCGCCCGTGACGAGGGCCTGCGTCATTTCCCCGAGCGCTTCGGCTGGATCCACACCTACGACGCTTTTGCGGCCGCAGCGGCAGCGGCGGACGGCTAGCGGAACGCGGCGAGGCCGGTGACGGCCTGGCCCAGCGAGAGCGCGTGCATCTCCTCGGTGCCCTCGTAGGTGAGGACGGTTTCGAGGTTCGACATGTGCCGCATCACCGGGTACTCCAGCGAGATCCCGTTGGCGCCGAGCATCGAGCGCGCCGTGCGGGCGACGTCGAGCGCGGACCGCACGTTCGCCATCTTCCCGAAGCTGACGTGCGTGTGGTGCAGCTTTCCGGCGTCCTTCAGCGTCCCGATGCGGTGCGCGACCAGCCCGGCGCGGTTGACTTCGACCAGCAGGTCGGCCAGTTTGCGCTGGGTCAGCTGGAAACCGGCGAGCGGCTTGCCGAACTGCTCGCGCGTCAGCGTGTAGTCCAGCGCGGCCTCGTAACACGCGCGGGCGGCGCCGACGACGCCGTACAGGATGCCGTAGCGGGCCTCGTTGAGGCATGAAAGTGGCCCGCGCAGGCCCCGGACCTCGGGGAACGCGGCCGATTCCGGCAGCCTGACGCCGTCGAGCACGAGCTCGGCGGTCAACGAAGCGCGCAGCGAAAGCTTGTGCTTGACCTCGTTCGCGGTGAAGCCAGGGGTGTCCGTCGGGACGACGAACCCGCGGATCCCGTCGTCGGTCTGCGCCCACACCACGGCGACGTCGGCCACCGTGCCGTTGGTGATCCACATCTTGGTGCCGCTGAGCACCCAGTCCGCGCCGTCGCGGACCGCGCGCGTGCGCATGCTGCCCGGGTCACTGCCCGCGTCCGGCTCGGTCAGGCCGAAGCAGCCGAGCGCCTCGCCCGCCGCCAGCCGCGGCAGCCACTCCTGCCTGTGGTCCTCGGAGCCCCATTTGTAGATCGCGTACATCGCGAGCGAGCCCTGCACCGACACGAAACTGCGCAGTCCCGAGTCGACGGCCTCCAGCTCACGACAGGCGATGCCGTACGCGATCCCGCTGGTGCCCGCGCAGCCGTAGCCCTCCAGGTGCATGCCCAGCAGGCCGAGCTGCCCGAAACCCTTGGCGAGTTCCCTGGCGGGCAGCGATCCCGACTCGTACCACTCCGCCACGTTCGGCAGGAGCTGGTCGCGGGCGTAGGACCGGACAGCGTCACGGATGGCGCGATCCTCTTCGGTGAGCTCGGCGTCGAGGTCGAGGAAGTCGTGCGGATCCGGGCTGCTGCTCATGCGGCTTCTCCTGGGGTGCGGTTCTGCTCTCTCCCCGAAGGGAACCACAGGAACCGCTTCGCTCTGTAGCCCTTGGGGCCGTCAGGCGTCCCGCCACGGCGTGACATTGCTCATCGGCAGACTTCGCGGGATCGAGTCGATCAACCGCCCGACCGAGGCCGGGTCCAATCTGGCGCGTGACTTCTGCGCCGGAATCAGCAGCTCGCTGAACTGCGGAAACGGCACACTTTCGATGTCTTCGCGCCAAGCGTCGAACAATTGGTCCAGCCTGTCGGCGTCCGCCATCGTGATCTCCTGGCCGGTGGCGTTCCACCACGCCACCACTCGATCGAGTGATACCCGCTCGTTCGAGTGTTCAAACGCCCGTGCCCGGAAGATCCTTCCTCCGATCGGCGGTCCTGCCCGCCCGGCCGCCGTGACATGATTCCGCTCGCCGCCGCCAGGTCACTGCTCGTGAGGAGCGATAGTGAAGTGTGGACGCGGTAGGACGGCTGGTCTGCTGAGCCGGGTATTGGTGCTGGCGGGCACGGGGTTGCTGGCCACGACGGGAGTGGCTTCGGCTGCTCGGCCGACCGGCCCGATCGCGGGCTGGCGCCAGATCTCCCACACGGTCGTCGACAACGCCGTCAGTGGTGAGGGCATCACGACCGTCCGGGCACCCGGACAAGAGCCCGCCCTGCTCTACCGGGCGGGCCAGACCATCCCGCAGGCGCTCAAGGACGAGGGCTGGGGCCACGTCGGCGATCCCGACTCCCGGCGGGGGTACGTCTACGACGCCTACCAGAACACCCGCGACATCCCCGCGCCGAACAAGATGTACCAGGTCACCAGCCCCACCGGGCAGACCACCGAGTACCTCCACACGCTGACGCCCGAGGAGCCCGCGGCGAACGCGAACGCGCAGGTCGCGGTGACCCCGGACGGCCGCTGGCTCACCTCCGGCGCGCTCGGGCAGCTCGACCGCCTGTTCGTGTTCCCGACGCCGGGGGAGAACCCGCGCGCGCCGCGGGCCGGTGGCGAGCTGCCGCTGTCCGGGCGCATCCTGCTCGACCACCCGATCCGCAACGCCCAGGGCTGCGACTTCGTCACCGAGACCCGCCTGCTCTGCGCCACGTCCGACCCGGACAACGACCTGTACGCGACCAACTTCCAGCTGCTCCAGATCGACCTGACGCACGCGGTGCGCGCGGGCGACACCCGGGCGCGGGTGAAGTCACTCGGACAGGTGCCGCTGGTCAGCACCTGTCCGGGCCTGTTCGTCACCGAGGGTGTCGACTACGACGTGCCCACCGCCACCCTGCGGGTGGAGGTCGTACCGCCGTCGCCGTGCAACACGGGCACCGACGTCTACGCCTTCCGGCGCGGCTGAGGGCCGGGCGGAGCGGCGGACTAACCTGGACACCGTGCCTAGCGTCGCGATTCTGGACTACGGTTCCGGCAACCTCCGCTCCGCCGAGCGCGCCCTCGTGCGCGCCGGCGCCGACGTCGAGGTCACCGCCGACCCGCGTGCCGCGCTCGAAGCGGACGGGCTGGTGGTGCCCGGCGTAGGCGCGTACGCCGCTTGCGCCGAGGGCCTGCGCTCGGTGTCCGGCGAGCGGATCATCGGCAAACGCCTGGCCGGTGGCCGTCCGGTGCTGGGCATCTGCGTCGGCATGCAGATCCTGTTCGAGCGCGGGGTGGAGCACGGCGTCGAGACCGAGGGAGCCGCCGAGTGGCCGGGCACGGTGGAGCGGCTGAACGCCGAGATCCTGCCGCACATGGGCTGGAACACCGTGCGCGCGCCCGCGGACTCGCAGCTGTTCGCCGGGCTCGACCCCGAGGCCCGCTTCTACTTCGTCCACTCCTACGCCGCGCGCACCTGGGAGCTGGACTCCGGGCTGTCCGGCCAGCAGCCCCGGGTCACCTGGGCCCACCACGGCGAGGACTTCGTCGCGGCGGTCGAGAACGGCCCGCTGTGGGCGACGCAGTTCCACCCGGAGAAGTCCGGGGACGCCGGGGCTCAGCTGCTGCGCAACTGGGTCGCGACGCTGTAGGCGCCACCCGGACACCCCGGGTCAGAGACCCCTGACAGACTTCCAAACGGCACCATTTAGGCTGCGCGGGTGACTTTCACACTCCTTCCCGCCGTTGATGTGGCCGATGGCCAGGCCGTGCGACTCGTCCAGGGCGAGGCAGGCTCCGAGACGTTCTACGGCAGCCCGCTCGACGCGGCGCTCGCCTGGCAGAACGACGGCGCGGAGTGGATCCATCTGGTCGACCTCGACGCCGCCTTCGGCAAGGGCTCCAACCGTGAGCTGCTCGCCGAGGTCGTCGGCAGGCTGGACGTCCAGGTAGAGCTGTCCGGCGGCATCCGCGACGACGCCTCGCTGGAGGCCGCGCTGGCCACCGGCGCCCGCCGGGTGAACCTCGGCACCGCCGCGCTGGAGGACCCGGAGTGGACCGCGAAGGTGGTCTCGTCCTACGGCGACCGCGTCGCGATCGGGCTGGACGTGCGGATCACCGAAGCCGGGCACCGGCTGTCCGCGCGCGGCTGGACGCAGGACGGCGGCGACCTGTGGGAGGTGCTCGACCGCCTCGACGCGGACGGCGCCCAGCGTTACGTGGTCACCGACGTCAGTAAGGACGGCACGCTGCGCGGCCCGAACATCGCCCTGCTGCGTGAGGTCGCCGCCCGCACCGACGCGCCGGTGATCGCCTCCGGCGGAGTGTCCAGTGTGGACGATCTGCGCGCGATGGCGGCACTGGTCCGCGACGGTATCGAGGGTTCGATCGTCGGCAAGGCGCTCTACGCGGGCAACTTCACCCTCCCCGAGGCCCTCGCCGCCGTCGCCGAGTTCTAGGACTCGTCGAGCACGGCCTGGATCTCGAGGGTGATCGAGATCTTGTCGCCGACCACGACCCCGCCGCCTGTCGAGGGCAGGTTGACCGAGATCCCGGAGTCCTCGCGGTCGATCGTGCCGGTGGCGGTGAACGCGGCCCTGGTCTCCCCGGAACCGGCGGCGGCGTTGACGGCAGGGTTTACATGCGGACGACGACCGGATCCAAGACCTTCACCAGTTCGATGGCGTCGGCCGTCCGGAAGTTGTGGCGCGCGGCGGCGGCGTTGTCCGACCGGTTCAAGGCCGACCAGTCCAGACGCCATCCCGCGGCCGCCGAAAGTTGACGAAGAAAGGCTCGCAGCGTCCGGCCGTTTCCTTCTCGAAAGGGATGCATGGCGTTGAGCTCGCCGTAGTATTCGGCGAGCAGCGCGACGAAACTCTCCCGGTTCAGCCCGATCAGCCAGCCGTGTCCTTCAAGCCCGGCCAGCACCGCCGAGGTCTGGTCGTCGACGAATCGCCAGCTGCAGAAGGTTGACGTCTCTTTGGTGATGTCGACAGTCCGGGTTTGGCCCGCCCAGCCGTAGAGGTCCCGGAACAGGGCGTGGTGAAAAGCTTGAAGGTGCTCCAGGTTGTATTCGCCGGGCAGGCTTTCCCTGGCGAGCTCGACATCGCGCGTACTGACGATGCGTGCTTCGAGTTCTTTGAGCTTCTCGGAGTCGGTGATCCCCAGCTTGTTACGCAGGCATCGGTCGCCGGGCAGGCTGTACGGATCGTTCACTGCAGCCGGGCTCTCCGGATCTCCTCCGCGACAAGCTCGTCCGCGGTCAGTGTGCCCGAGGCGACGTCGCGGAGTTTCCTCTGCCACTCGTCGTCGAGGTCGACGCCCTCGATGGCCGAGCTGGCGGCGGCCTGTGCCACTGCCACGTCAGGATCCGTCCGCTGCCTCGAGTAGAAGTGCCGCAGCTGGGCCAGTGAGATCTGAGCGGACGACTTCTCGTTGTCGCCGAGGATTCCCCGGGCGGTCTTCCAAGGAATCTCCATGTGTGTCATCCGGGAAAGGGACTCGGCCGAGAAGCCTGCGTACTTGTCCAATACCCAGGTCAGTGTTTCGAGTTCCGGGGAGTCAAGCCGTCCTTCGTGTCCGCGTGGCCAGTCGGCTACTTCGTACTGCTTTCGATGCTGGGCGTAGAGAGACGGGGTCACCGGGCCCTGTGGCCACGCTTCGATTCTCTCTTCGAACATCGGCACGTTGTGGAAGACGAGATGCCAGGCCTGGGAGTAGTAGACCAGCTTCTGCAGCTTCATGGTCGTGATCGTGCCTGTTCTGGTCAGCACTGCCGCGGCCACGTCGTGAGCGTTCGCCATCGTTCTCCACCTCCTCGGGCATCCCGGTGATTTTACCGTGTTTTCGCAGGTTGAAGGGCGGTGCCGCCCCGCGGCACTTCAGTCGAACATGCGTTCGATCTTGTGTCAAGGTGGTTAGCTCGGCCGGGTGGTCAGCCGTCGAGTTTCACCGCGATGCCGACGGTCCGCTGCGGCCCGCCGCGCAGGCGGCTGAAGAACATCGTCACCTGCCCGATGATGCCGTACTTCCTCGCGACGGCCTTGCGGGCGGCCTCGGTGTCCTCGTCGTCGAGCAGGCGGGCGACGCCGGTCACCTTGGCGCCGTGGGTCTCGCGGCCGCGCAGGTCGCAGGCCTGGACCTCGACGCGGCCGCTGTTGCGGATGCGCTTGACCTTGCCTGCCTTGCGCTCGGACCACATCACCAGCTCACCGTCGCGCCCGGCGGCCCAGAGGGGGGTGGGCACGGCCACCCCGGTCTTGCGGAAGGTCGTCAGAACCACGTACTTCTCGGCTGCGAGCCGTTCGAACTCGGATCCCATGTGGACAATCTAGCCCCGTCACGGCGTCCGGCGGCGCAACGTGGCCGCGCCGAGCATCAGCGCCGCCAAGGCACAGGCGGCGACGATCAGGAGATTGCGCACGATGACGCCGTCGATCGAGCCGGAGGTGGTGACCCTGGTCAGTGCTTCGACCGCGTACGACAGCGGCATCACGTCGGACAGCCAGTTCAGCAGCCAGCCCATCTGGCCGCGTGGCATGAACAGCCCGCACAGCAGGATCTGCGGCAGCACGAACAGGGGCATGAACTGCACGGCCTGGAACTCCGTGCGCGCGAACGCGCTGACGAACAGCCCCAGCGCCATGCCGAGCAGCGCGTCGAGCACGGCGATGAGCATCAGCATGCCGATCGAGCCGGTGATCTCGAGGCCGAGCCAGGCCAGTGACAGCCCGGCGGCCAGCGCGACCTGCACGACCGCGATCGCGCCGAACGCCAGCGCGTAACCGAAGAGCAGGTCCAGCCGCCCGATCGGGAGGGTCATCAGCCGTTCGAGGGTGGCCGTGGTGCGTTCGCGCAACGTCGTGATCGAGGTGATCAGGAACATGATCAGGAACGGGAAGACACCGAGCAGCGCGGGCGCGACGTGGCTGAACACGAGTTCGGAGTTGAACACGAACCGCAGCAGCACCATCAGCAGCGACGGCACGACGATCAGCATCACCACCGTGCGCGGGTCGTGCCGCAGCTGGGTGAGGATGCGCCGGGCGGTGGCCATGGTGAGTGCGGGGTTCATGAGGTGCTCGCCTCCGTCGTGCGGACCAGGCGCAGGAAAGCCTGTTCGAGGTCGGTGGCCCCGGTGCGTTCCCGCAGGCGGGCGGGGGTTTCGTCGGCGAGGAGAGCACCCTCGCGCATCAGCAGCAGGCGGTCGCAGCGGGCGGCTTCGTCCATGACGTGGCTGGACACGAGCAGCGTCGCGCCGCTGTCGGCGAGGCGGCGGAACAGCGCCCACAGCTCGTCGCGCAGGACCGGGTCGAGGCCCACCGTGGGCTCGTCGAGCACCAGGAGCTCGGGCTTGCCGAGCAGCGCGACGGCGAGGTTCGCCCGGTTGTGCTGCCCGCCGGACAGTGACCCGACCAGCTTGCCCGCGTGGTCGCCGAGGCCGACCTCGCCGATCACCCTGTCCACATCGGACAGTGGTGCGCGGAGCACGGAAGCGAAGTACCGCAACGCTTCGGTGATCGTGAGGTCGGCGTAGATCGCCGGGTTCTGCGTGGCGTAGCCGATCAGCCTGCGTAGCGGCGGGCTGCCCGCGGCGTGGCCGAGCACGGTCACGGTGCCGCCTTCGACGAGCTGGACGCCGACGATAGAGCGCATCAACGTCGTCTTGCCGCACCCGCTCGGCCCGAGCAGCCCGGTGACGACCCCGCGGGGCACCTCGAAGCTCACGTCCCGGACGACCGCGCGGCCACCCCGGCGGACCCGCAGCGAGTCGACGATGATCGCTGAATTAGTCATGCGTTTAATTCAACGCCCGTGGACCTCCCCGCGTCAAGACGCAGATGCCCCTGAAGGCCACCATGACGGCGTCTAACGCCGTCATGGTGGCCTTCAGGGGCAGTAAGCAGACCGTCAGACGAAGTCGTAGCGGTGTTCGGTGATCGGGTAGCCCGCCTTGGCGAAGGCCTTCGCCATCGGCAGGTTCGGGACGTCGGTGCTCGCGACGATCCGGTCGACGCCCTCGGCGGCGAGGAGATGGGTCGCCTCGACCAGGAGGTCGTAGGCGTAGCCGTGCCCTCGGTGCTCGGGCAGGACGCCGATGTAGCCGGTCACCGGGTCGTTGTGGTTGCGCCCCGGTACGGCCAGCCCGACGAGCTCGCCGTCCGGCGTGTACGCCAGCCGCCACCACTCGCGGGGGCCGGGCATCCACAGCAGGAAGTCCAGGTCGTCCTGCGCCGCCGCCTCCACCCCCGACTCGGCGACCAGCCTGCGCGCGTGCGCGTCCAGGCTGCCCTCGGTGAGCCGCCGGAAGACGTCGAGGATGACGTCGTTGTCGGGCTCCGGCCGGAATTCGAGCCTGCCGGGCCGCTCCGGCAGCCCGCAGTCCGGTGTCCACCGGTAGCGGTAGCGTTCGACCAGCGGGGTGTACCCGCCGGCGACCGCGGCGTCGATGCGGGCCGACGCCGCAGCGAACACGGCTGGGTCGTCACGCCAGCCGGCGGGGAGTTTCAGCGCGTATTCGCCCTTCGTGCCGGCGATCCGCAGCAGTTCGACCGCGGCGTCGGAGTCGGTGAAGTCGAACCAGTCGAGGATCATCGGTTCGGTGTCGTGCTGGCCGGCCCACCAGGCGGCACGGGCGACGACGACGTCGTCGCGCAGGGCGATCCAGGTCCATTCAGGACGGTATTCGCCCCTGGCGGCCAGCTCGCGGTAGCTGCTGCCGAAGAACGGCAACGCCGGGTCGATGAGCTTGTCGAAGAAGTGTTCTTCGCCCGCGATGAGCGGGCGGATGACCAGATCGGTCACAGGCAAAGCCTTTCCGGGAAGGTGGTGCGCTCCCGGTCAGGTCCTGGGAGCCCTCAAGGCGAGGCGGGAGCGCATGATCGTCACAGAGATCACGGTGCCCACCTCCTCTCGTCCGTTTGAGGGCGTCCCAGGAACCTAGCGGCTCGGCGTGGCGACACGCGAATTCTTTATTTCGGGACCACCGTGAACCGCCGCAGTGCGAGCGCGGGGTTCTTCGCCCTGACCTCCGCCAGCCGGTCCGCTGACAGCTCGCCGACCGCCGCGCCCGCCTGCTCGCCGAGCGAGGCGACGAGCACGCCCATCGGGTCGACGATCATGCTGTTCCCGGAGCCGGTCGGCGCGGTCTGGCCCGACGCCGCGACGTAGATCGTGTTCTCGATCGCCCTGGCGCGCACCAGCGTCGTCCAGTGGTTCTCCTTGAGCGGCCCCGGCACCCACTCCGCCGGGAGCAGCAGCGCGGTCACGCCCGCGTCGACGAGACGGCGGGTGACCTCGGGGAATCGCAGGTCGTAGCAGGTCTGCAGACCGAAGACGAACCCGTCGAGCTCGAACGTCTCCGGTGGCACGATCTCGCCGGGGCGCACGACGTCGGACTCGCGGAAGCCGAACGCGTCGTAGAGGTGCAGCTTGCGGTACAGCGCGGCGATCGCGCCGTCCGGCCCGGCCGCGACCAGCGTGTTCGAGATGCGCCGCTCGCCGGGAAGCGCCTCGTTGATCCCGGCGACGACGGTGATCTCTCGCTCCTTCGCGAGCCCGCGCAGCGCGGTGACGAACTCGCCGTCGAGCTCCTCCGCGGTGGTGACGAACCGCTCGTCCATCACCGCGACGGTGTACATCGCGTACTCGGGCAGCACCACGACGCGCGCGCCGCGGTCCGCGGCGTCGCCGACGAGCCGCGTGATCCGCTCGAGGTTTTCCTGCTTGTCGTTGCCGGGCGCGAACTGCGCCACCGCGACGTGAACCATTTGTTGTCCTCTCAGGAAGGGGGAGCGGGCATGCGTTCGACGCGGCCGAGAACCACGGTGTAGCAGACGATCCCGGCCAGCAGGCGCCCAGGTCAGGACGGTGACCGCGCGTGAGCTCGAAGAGGTCTACCAGAGCCGCCGCCTGATCGAGGGCCACGCGCTCGCCGAGCTGTGTGCCCGCGGTTTCGGCGCCCCGCCGGAGATGGCCGAGCTGATCGACGAGATGGAACGCGCCGGAACGGGCCCGCGACTGGTTCGCCGTCTCCGGTTTCGACCGCCGCTTCCACCGCGCGATCGTCAACGCGGCGGGCAACTCGGTGCTGACCGAGCTCTACGACACCCTGCGCTCACGCCAGCAGCGCGTCGCCGTCCGCGCGCTGGAAGCCCGCCCTGAGCGCCTGCCGGTCATCGACGCGGAGCACTGCGCTCTGGTCGCGGCGCTGGAGCGCAACGACGAACCCGAGGCCACCCGCATCCTGCACCAGCACCTGCGCCCGGTGTCGGAAGTCGTTTCGGTCCTGTCGAACGAGCCCTGAGCCCCGGCCCCTCACCCCCGCTTTCACGCCGATCGGGACTTTCGGGACCTATCGGGCAGGCCATGGTCATCCTCCCGTGACTGTGACACTCTCATCCGCAGTGTCACCTTCGGCTCGGGGAGAGTGGGGTAGCGCCATGGGGGATTCGACCGTGCGGTTCCGGTTGCTGGGGTCGCTGGCGGTGACGGTGGGGGGCGAGGACCTGCCGCTCGGCGGCACGAAACAGCGGGTGCTGCTCGCACATCTGCTACTGAACGCGAACAAGCTCGTCTCGCCGGGGCAGCTGATCGAGGTGCTCTGGCCGCGGGAACCGCCGACCTCGGCCACGGCCAACCTGCAGACCTACGTCTGGCGCCTGCGGCGGCGGCTCCCGGAAGCGCCGGAAGGTACCGGCCTGCGCACGCACGGCTCGGGCTACTCGCTGGTGGTCGCGCCCGCCGACGTCGACGCGCACCGGTTCACCCAGCTCGTCGCCGAAGCGACCCAGGCTCGCGAGGACGGCTCGCCGCGGTCGGCGTTGTCGCTGCTCGCCGCCGCCGAAGCGCTGTGGCGCGGTGCCCCGCTGGAAGACCTGCCGATCGTGCCCGCCTGGGACGCCGAGCTGGGCAGGCTGGCGGAAGGCAGGCTCGCCGCCGTCGAGGAACGGCTGGCGCTGCAGGTGCGGCTCGGCGCGCACGACCAGGCCATCGCCGAGTTGATCGTGCTGCTCGCCGAGCACCCGTACCGCGAACGGTTGTGGCAGCAGTACCTGCTCGCGTTGCGTGGCGCGGGCCGCCGGGCCGAGGCGCTCCAGGCTTACGCGACCGCGCGCGAACGGCTGGTCACCGAGCTCGGGGTCGAACCGGGCCCGGAGCTGCGGGCCGTGCAGGCCGCGATCCTCAGCGGTGAGGAGGTCCAGGCGGACGAGCCCCGCGAGATCTCGCCCTCGCGCCAGCTCCCGGCGGACATCCCGGACTTCACCGGCCGCGAGGAGTACGTGCGTGAACTGGAACTCGCTCTGTGCGCCGATCGCGGGACGCCCGCGGTGGCCGTGCTGACCGGGCCGCCGGGAACCGGGAAGACCGCGCTGGCAACGCACGTGGCGCACCGGCTGGCCGCGCGCTTCCCCGACGGGCAGTTCTACGTCGACCTCGCGGCCACCGGCGCGCCGCGTGATCCCGCCGAGGTGCTCGCCGATTTCCTGCACGCGCTCGGGGTCACCGGCAACGCCGTCCCGGCCGGGCTCGACCAGCGGGCCGCGCTGTTCCGCTCGCGGATCTCCGGCCGCCGGGTGCTGCTCCTGCTCGACGACACCGCCACCGCGCAGCAGGTCCGGCCGCTGCTGCCCGCCGGCGCCGGGTGCGCCGTGCTGATCACGACCCGCGGCAGGCTGCCCGAACTGGCCGGGGCCCGGCAGCTGGAACTCACCGTGTTCGGCGAGCGGGAGGCCGGGCTGCTGCTGGCCGGGATCGCCGGCGCGGACCGGGTGCGCGGCGAACCGGCCGAGGCCGCCGCGATCGTGCGGTGCTGCGGGTATCTGCCGCTGGCGATCCGGATCGCGGGCGCGCGGCTGGCCGGCCGTCAGGCGTGGAGCCTGCGGACGCTGCACGACCGGCTTGCCGACGAATCGAGCAGGCTGAGCGAGCTGCGGGCCGGTGAGCTCGGTGTCCGCTCGAGCTTCGAGCTCAGCCTGCGTCAGCTTTCCGTTGCCGCGCAACACGCCTTCTGCCGCCTCGCCCTGCTCGGCCCACAGGACTTCCCGAGCTGGGTGCTCGACGCGCTGCTCGACAGCAGCGGCGCGCACGACGTGCTCGACGTCCTGGTCGACGCGAACCTGATCTCCTTGGCAGGGATGGACTCCGGCGGGAATCCGCGCTATCGGCTGCACGACCTCCTGCGTTGTTACGCGGCCGAAGTGCTGGCAGGCGAGTCGCCTCAGGAACGACGGCTGTCGTTGGAGAGAGCGCTTACCGGCCTGCTTTCCCTGGTGAAGCCCGCCGCCGCGGCGCTGCCGCCCGCGTTCGGCGCGATGTCCGGGCCGCCGGTCGGCCGCCTGCTCGGCCGGGCCACGGTCGAGCGGCTCGTCGCCGACCCGCTGGGCTGGTTCACCGCCGAACGCAAGCTGCTCACCGGCGCCGTCCAGCTCGCCGCCGACGCCGGGCTCGACGAGGTCGCCTGGCAGCTCACCGCCGCGGCGGTGCCGTACTACGACCTGCGCGGGCTCTACGAGGATTGGCGGCGCAGCCACCAGCTCGCGCTGGACGTCGTGGTGGCGGCCGGAAACCGTGCCGGTCAGGCGGTGCTCCTGCGCGGCCTCGGCCAGGTTTGGCTCTACCACGACGAATACGAGCGGGCGACCGAGGACATGAGGACGTCGGCGGCCCTGTTCGCCGAGCTCGGCGACGTCCGCGGCGAGGCGCTCGCGATCGCCGGGCTGGGCACGGTCGCCAGGGTGCGGCGGCGCCCGTCCGACGCGATCGGGTTCTACCGGCGCGCGCTCGACGGGCTCGCCCGCGCCGGGGATCACAGCGGGGTCGCGCAGATGCGGAACTCGATCGGCTCCACGCACATGCTGCTCGGCGAGTACGCCGAGGCCGAAACCTGGCTCGGCCGCGCTCGCGAGCTGGCCCGCGAGATCGGTGACCCGCATCGCGACGCGAAGGTCCTCACCGAGCTCGGCACCCTGCACCGCACCACCGGCAGACTGCCGGAGTCCTTGACCTGCTTGAGACTCGCACTGTCCATTTTGGAGGAAATGGACGATGAACGCTGCAGCGCCCACGCCCTGCTCGGGATCGGGCAGACGCTGCTGGCCGCCGGGGAGCCGGTGCAGGCACGCGGGGTGTGCGACCGCGCGCTGCGCGTCTTCCGGGAGACCGGTAACCGGCAGGGGGAAATGGTCGGACTGGCGCTGCTGGAGCAGGCACAGCGGCGGCGGATCCCCTCCGCCGCCGCCCTGGCCCCCTGATGCGTCAGTTGCTGTTTCCGGCCTTCCAGCCGAGGTAGCTGCTGAAGTGGTGCGTCGTGGTGTAGCCGATGCGGTTGTTGACGTCGGTCGCCCACACGTGGCCGGTGCCGTCCGCGATGCCCACGTGGCCGTACTGCGAGATGCCCCAGAACACGAACGCGCCCTTCGGCGGGACGCCGGTGGTGTGCCGGACACCGTCGCTGGACTTCCAGTGCTCGATCGCGCTGACGTGGTGCGTCGTCCGGGCCCACGAAAGGCGCGCGGCCTTCTCGCAGTAGTGCTCGTAGGCGGTGCTGCCCGTCTTGCTCTTGTACCAGGCGATCGCCTGATCGGCGGTCCGCGAGGCCTGGATCGCCTCGGGCGAGTCGGTGGCGGTGTCGCCGTTCGGGACCGCCGAGGCGGAGATCTCGGGGGCCGGGGTGGCCGAGGCGGCTGTCGCGACGACCCCGCCGCCGAACATCAGTGCCATCGAGATGGCGGCGACCTGGCAGAGTTTCTTGCTGCGCATGCTGTCTCCCTCTGGTTCCGGGGTCTGGAGCCCCGGTGACTGCGAACAAGAAAGAGACTGCCGAGCGCCGCTACACCGCCACTACATCCGCGCTCACCCCCGCTTTGCTGCCATGAACGGACCGTTCATGGCGTCTGTGGAGGGTTAGTGCGAGCCCAGCCACGAGTAGTCGGCCGAAGGCGCGACGACGACGGTGTCGGCGACGTCCACCAGTTCCGCCTCGGTCTGCTT
>NZ_JAYMZS010000145.1:0-19861 GCF_035828755.1 Amycolatopsis sp. H20-H5
TTCATCACCTGCATACCCGCTATTGCCCGTGGCCCCGCTCAGCGTTCACGGACGGGCTCCCCTGCTGCTGACCACGGCATACGTGATGCTCGCCTGGCTGATCGTGCGTTCCATGCCGCCGCGGATCGAAACTACCCCGCCACCCGTCAGGGTGCCGTCGACCGGTGACATGAACTGCTGGAGCCGCACCACCTCGTCGTGGTTGCCGGGGATTTCCACGGACAGCCGGGTGGCGGGGTGGCCGTCGGGGGACGTCGCCGTGTTCACCACCGACAGCCCTGGCAGGTAGGCCATCGCACGCAGGACGGTGGCGCGCTGCCCGGCGCGCAGCGACCGGCCGAGCATGGTTTCGAACTCCCCGAACATGCCGGGGAGGTCCAGGTCCCCACCCGGCTTATGCTGCAGGACTTGGCGGTAGAGCAGCGCCGGGTCGTCGGGGAGGTTGTCGTAGTACCGCTGCCCGGGGTTGCCGCCGGTCCACTTGTCGGGGATGTCCTCGTAGTTGCCGCCGGGCGCCACCAGCGTGCCCTCCTGCGCGGAGACCCCGGAGACCAGGTATTTCGGCGGGATGGGGTCTTTCGTGGTCTTCGTCGTGAGGTCGGTGTCAGCGGTCTGCTGCCAGTTCTGCGAACGGTCGAACGGGATCCACTCCTCGATGAGCCCTGGCCGGAGGGCGCGCGTTTCGTTGTCGATCCCGTCGCCGAGCAAGAGGTCCCGCTTGACGTAGAGGTACTCGCCGGGCCGCAGCGGAAGATCCCGGACGTGGTCGGCGATGTCCCCGGCGGCGTTGACCGGGAGCATCGGGTTCTCCGTCGCGACGGGGACCTCGCTGGTCGGCTGGATGATCGAGATCCCGACGACGGCCACGACCGCCGCAACCGCGAGCACCGAGATCGCGGCCACCAGTGAGAACGGACGTGGCCGCTTCGCCAGCGGTCCGGGTGCCGAGGTCGCGGGCAGCGCGATGATGACGGCGCCCTGGTCCTCCGCGTCGATGGTCGCCCGCAGCAGCGCGAGGCCGGTGGCGTAGGCCTGCTCCGACATCGCGGGCGGCTCGGGCCGCAGGTGCCCGACGGCCTTGTCGACGCCGGTCTCCCAGTCGTGGTCACTCATTCGGGGCCTCCTCGGCGGCCGCCGCCCGGCGCAGCGCCTGACGGGCGCGGTGCAGCCTGGTGCGGGCGGTGATGTCCTGGATGCCGAGTGCCTGCGCGGCCTCGGCCGGGGTCAGCTCGGCGAGGGCGACCAGCATCAGCACGTCACGCTCCTCCGGCCGCAGCGCGGCGAGGGCTTCCGCGAGCTGCCCGATCCGCGCGTCCGCGTCGACGCGCGCGGCGGCGACGGTGTCCGGTGGGTCGCTGCTCTCGGCCCGGCCGTGTTCCTTGGCCAGGGCCCGCAGGCCGCGGACCTCGCCGCGGGCGTGATTGCGCACCAGGTTCGTGGCGATGCCGTACAGCCACGCGCGAGCGGTGCCTCGATCCGGGCGGTAGCGCTGCCGCTCCCGCCAGGCCCGCAGGAAGGTCTCGGCGACCAGGTCGTCCGCCGTCGCGGGGTCGAGCCTGCGCGCCAGGTAGCGGTGCAGTCCTCTCGCGTGGGCCGCGTACAGCCGGGTGAGAGCGTCGCCGCCGTCGCCGCCCGAGAGATCCGGGCGTTCGACGTTCCCCGGCAGAGGCGGACTCGTCATGGTCATACCTTGCTGTTAACCGAAGTGGCGTGGACCGTTCCGGACCTACTTTCGTCGTGGGCCGTCTGGGGAGACATTCAAGACAAAGTCGAACTCTAACGCGACCATTCTCCTGTTCGACGTTGACCAACAAACGTCGCTACTGGGGAAGGACTGTCCATGCGCAAAATCAGAGTCGCGGTGGTAGCTGTCTTCGCTGTCGCCGGGCTTGTCACGGCGCCGGCCTTCGCGAGCGCGGACACCAAGCACGTGGTGCCCGCGCCCGCGTTCGTGCGGGCGTTGCCCGCGCCCGCCAAGGTCGAGGGCCAGGGGATCCACGCCGACGCCGTGCTCAACATCCAGTACCAGGTGCAGAACACCGGATACTGGTGCGGCCCGGCCGCCACCCGGATCGCGATCTCGGCCAGGACCGGTAACGTGCCGAGCCAGGCCACGCTGGCTTCGCAGCTGGGCACCACGACCAACGGCACCGACTACATCGGCCAGGTCACCGGCGTGCTCAACGGGGATCTGGGCAGCAGCTGGTACGAGACCAAGAACATGCCCAGCGACCCGCCGACCCAGGCGCAGCGCGACCTGCTGTGGCGCGACATCGTGCTCGACGTCAACAACGGCTACGCGGTCGTGGCGAACATCGTCGCCCCGGCCGACAACCACCCGCCGGGCTACCCGAACTACACGATCTACCACTACTTCACCGTGATCGGCTACGACAGCTCTGACATGACGGTCAAGATCGCCGACCCGGCGAGCTTCGGCGGCAACCAGATCTACTGGCTCACGTTCAACCAGCTTTCGACCCTGATCCCGCCGAAGGGTTACTCCGCGTAGCCGGGTGCGATTCGGACGTGGCCTATGTCGAGCACACTTCGGATCGGTTCACGTCGAGAAGGAAGAGCAGGTTTGCGCTGCCGTGTTGGATCGCGGCGACTCGGTTGCGCTGATTGAACGGCTCCGAGCGGAGGAAATCCGATGTCCACTGTGGACTTTGACGGAGCCCGGTGGAAGAAGAGCAGCTACGGCGGCAGCGGTCAGGGCAGTGACTGTGTCGAGGTCGCTTTCGTGCGCTCGGCCGTCGCGGGTGCGCGACTCCAAGAGCCCGTCCGGCCGAGTTTTAAGACTTCGATTGCCCCTGAAGGCCACCATCACGGCGTAATACGCCGTCATGGTGGCCTTCAGGGGCAAGCAGACTTGACGTGCGGCAGTGTCACCAGATGGGGTGGTCGCTGAACTTTCGCAGGGTGCCGGTGGACGGCCGGACGTAGAAGTGCCCGACCAGGAAACCCAGCGCGCTGAAGATCAGGTACAGGAACGGCGTGAACAGGTCCGAGGGCTTGGGGTGGTTGCCGTCGGCCCAGAGGTCGGCCACGAACGGCAGCAGGACCGCGAACAGCGTCGCCAACCCCGATCCGGCCAGGCAGAGGATCAGCGCCTTGTAGGTTTCGCGGGCCTTCGACACGACCAGGTAGTCACCCTGCAGGCAGCGCCGGGCGGTGAGGACCGTGACCGCCGTCGCGAGCACGAAAAGCGGAGGCGCCGCGATCGCGACCAGTCCGGTCACGGTGCCGGGGAACGCGCGGTCGTGGAAGATTTTGCTGAAGAACGCCGAAATCCCGAAGAACAGGACCGTGCCGACGATCAGCACGACGCCCACCACGATCGGCCCCCAGCGGAACCGGTCGGCGAACCTCGGCGGCAGGGGGATGTACTCGGGAACCGGCGTGTAGTTCGGCTGCACGGGCACCGCCCCCTTCCTGCTGGTGAGGCTGTTAAGCCCACCTTACGGCCGTCATGCGACCGCAAGGTGGGCTTAACGTTATTTCAGCCTATTTGGCCAGCAGATTCGCGCACCTGATGAGCCCGATGTGCGAGTACGCCTGCGGGTGGTTGCCCAGCGAGCGCTCCGCGATCGGGTCGTACTGCTCCGGCAGGAGCCCGGTCGGGCCCGCCGAGGCGACGATCTGCGTGAACAACTCTTCGGCCTCGGTGCGCCGCCCGGTCAGCAGATACGCCTCGATCAGCCAGGCCGCGCAGATGTGGAAACCACCCTCGCCGCCCGGCAGGCCGTCGTCGCGGCGGTAGCGGTACACCGTCGAGCCGCTGCGCAGCTCGGCCTCGATCGCCGTCACCGTCGACTGGAACCGGTCGTCGCTCGGGTCGATCAGGCCGGTGAGCCCGACGAACAGCGACGCCGCGTCGAGGTCCGTGCCGTCGTACGCCGTGGTGAACGCCTGGACCTCTTCGTTCCAGCCGTGCTCCAGGACGTCCGCCGCGATCGCGTCGCGCAGATCAGGCCAGGCGGCGGGGATGCCCCGGTCGTAGACCTGCCCGAGCTTGACGGCCCGGTCGATCGTCACCCAGCACATCACCCGCGAGTACACCCGGTGGCGCGGCACGTGCCGCTCTTCCCAGATGCCGTGGTCGGCCTCGTTCCACCGGCGCGTGACGGCCTCGGCCATCGCGCGCACCATCTGCCAGTCCTCGTCACGCAGTTCGCCGCGTGCCTCGGCCAGCGTCTGGACCAGCTCGACCACCGGGCCGAACACGTCCAGCTGGACCTGGTGGTTCGCCAGGTTGCCGACGCGGACGGGCCGCGAACCGGCGTAACCCGGCAGCGACTCGATCACCGCTTCGGCACCGATCACGCTGCCGGCCAGGGTGTAGAGCGGGTGCAGCCGTTCCGGACCGGCCAAAGTGGACAGCACACCGTGCAGCCACCTCAGGTAGCCCTCGGCCTCGTCGGTCGAGCCGAGGTGCACCAGTTCGCGCACGGTCATCGCCGCGTCGCGGATCCAGCAGTAGCGGTAGTCCCAGTTGCGGACGCCGCCGACGTCCTCGGGTAGCGACGAGGTCGCCGCCGCCAGCACGCCGCCGGTGTCGGTGTTGACCAGTCCGCGCAGCGTCAGCGCCGAGCGGCCGACCAGGTCCGTCTGCACGCGGGGCAGCTTCAGCTTCGCCGCCCACTCGCTCCAGTACGTCCCCGCGCGGGCCCTGCGGTCCACTTCGGACAGTTCGTGCGGGCCCGTCTCAGTGGTCCCGCAGCGTAGCTCCAGCACGACCGGCTTCTCGGCCGAAGGCTGGACCAGCGCGGACGCCGTGTCGTGCATCCCGTCTGAGGTGATCTCCCACTCGACGCCCGGTGCGTACAGCACGAACGGCTCCGAAGTGCCGAGCACGCTCAGGCTGTCGCCCTCGTGGACGAGCTTCACCGGCACGCCGCCGAACTCCGGCCGCGGCGCGAAAACCACCGACGCCTGCGTCTCACCCGAGATCACCCGGACGAGGTCCGTGCGGTGCGAGGGGCTCTCCGGCTCCAGGTAGTCCGTGACGAGCAGGCGCGACCAGCGCGTCTCCAGCGTCATCGTGTTCGGCAGGTAGCGCTGGCCCAGCGGCAGGCCGTTGCGGTGCGGCTTGATGGAGAAATGGCCCGCGCCGGGCCCGCCGAGCAGGTCGGCGAACACCGCGGGCGCGTCCGGCCCGGGGTGGCAGAGCCAGGTCAGGCGGGCGTCCGGGGTGATCAGCGCGACGGACCGCTCGTTGGCGAGCATCGAGAGCCGCTCGATCGGCGGGGCCTGCTCGCCGTAGAGCCAGTTGCGGCGCTCTTCGAGCAGGAACGCCAGCGCGATCGCGACGTCGACGGTGTCGGGCACGCGGTAGGTGGCGAGGGTTTCCCCGTCACCCACCTTGACGCCCATGTCCGGCCCGGACAGCCGGGCGAAGGCCTTCTCGTCGGTGACGTCGTCGCCGAGGAAGATCGCGGCTGTCGCGCCGACCTGGTGGCGGAGGATGTCGAGCGCGTTGCCCTTGTCCGTCTGGACCACGGCGAGCTCGACCACCTCCTTGCCGTCGGTGGTGGACACACCCTCCCATTTGGAGGGTCCATTGTGGACGTCGGCGAGCACGCGGCGGCCCGCCTCGTGCTCGGCGCGGCGGACGTGCACGGCGATGCTCGCGGGCTTGACCTCGAGCGACACCCCCGGCACGTCGAGCACCAGCTGCTCCAGCTCGGTCTCGAGCCGCCGGTGCAGCTTCTTGGCGCTCGCGTCGAGGGCGTGGATGAAGCCGATGTCGAACTCGGAGCCGTGGCTGCCGACGAGGTTCACCTCGGACGGCAGTCTCGACAGGGTGGCCAGGTCACGCAGCGCGCGGCCCGAGATGACCGCGGTGGTCGTCTCGTGGAGGCCGGCGAGCGACCTCAGCGCGCCGACGGACTCCGGCAGCGGACGGGCTTCGTCCGGGTTCATCGTGATCGGGGCCAGCGTCCCGTCGTAGTCGCAGGCGACCAGCAGGCGCGGAGTACGGGCGATCTGCACGATCGCGCGCCGCAACTCGGCGGGCAGTGCCTCGGCGGTCAACACTCCTCCTTATTTTCCGCGGCTTTGCGCGCGTCCGCGATCGTGTCGCCAGGGCGTGGCTTTCGTGTGACGGTGGCATTATCGAGGCAGGCGCCTTGCCGCCCCGATAGTGGGGCCTGTCGGCCGGGGCACGCTCGGTGGTTGCCTCGAGCGAGGCGACTCGGCGCGGTCAACACTCCTCCTCGGGGGGAGCTTCGCTAGGTGGCTGTGAAGCCACCGCAGGGGATGGGGAAAGTCAGTCGGTCGGTTCGGCTCCGAGAGCCTGCAGGAACGAGCGCGCCCAGCGGTCGACGTCGTGGGTGAGGACCTGGCGACGCATGGCGCGCATCCTGCGTCGGCCCTCGGCGGGGTCGAGCGTAATGGCTGCCAGCAGCGCGTTCTTCACCCCGTCCAGATCATGGGGGTTGACGAGCAGCGCGCTGGTCAGTTCGGCCGCCGCGCCGGCGAATTCGGACAGTACGAGGGTGCCGCCGAGGTCGTGGCGGCAGGCCACGTACTCCTTGCAGACGAGGTTCATCCCGTCACGCAGGGGAGTGACCACCATGACGTCCGCCGCGGAAAAAAACGCGGCGAGTTCGGTCCGGTTCACGGACTGGTGCAAATAGTGCACGACCGGGTGACCCACCCTGGCGAATTCGCCGTTGATCCGGCCGACCATCTGCTCGATGTCACCGCGCATGCGCTGGTAGTGCTCGACCCGTTCGCGGCTGGGGGTGGCCAGCTGGACGAACGTGACCTCCTCCGGCTTGATCCGGCCCTCGTGCAGGAGCTCGTGCAGCGCTTGGAGCCGCAGGTCGATGCCCTTGGTGTAGTCGAGCCGGTCGACGCCGAGCATGACCGTCTTCGGGTTGCCCAGGTCGCGGCGGACCTGCGCGGCGCGTTCGGCGACGCCCTTGGTTCTGGCGAGCGTGTCGAGGCCGTCGGCGTCGATGGAGATCGGGAACGCGCCGACCCGGACCGTGCGGTCGCCGACCTGCACCATGCCGGGCCGCGACCGGACGCCGACCGCGCCGCGCGTCGGCTCGAGGCCGACGAGCTGGCGGGCCAGCCACAGGAAGTTCTGCGCGCCACCCGGACGGTGGAAGCCGACGAGGTCGGCGCCGATCAGCCCGCGCATGATCTCGGTCCGCCACGGCATCTGCATGAACAGCTCGACCGGCGGGAACGGGATGTGCAGGAAGAAGCCGATCCGCAGGTCGGGGCGCAGTTCGCGGAGCATCGAGGGGACCAGCTGGAGCTGATAGTCCTGGATCCAGACGGTCGCGCCCTCGCCCGCGACCTTGGCGCTGGCCTCGGCGAACCGCTTGTTCACCTTGACGTAGCTCTCCCACCACGCGCGGTCGAACACCGGGCGCTCGACGACGTCGTGGTAGAGCGGCCAGAGGGTGGCGTTGGAGAAACCCTCGTAGTAGTCGCGGACCTCGGCCGAGGACAGGGTCACCGGGTGGAGCACCAGGCCGTCGTCGTCGAACTCCTCGACCTCGACGTCCGGCACACCCGGCCAGCCGACCCAGGCGCCCTTGCGGGACCGCAGGAACGGCTCCAGCGCGGAGACCAGGCCGCCGGGGCTCGCCGTCCAGCGGCGTTCGCCGTCCTCGGTCCGCTCGAGGTCCACGGGCAGCCGGTTGGCCACCACGACGAAGTCCGCCGAACTGCCCTGTTCGTGTGCCGAAATCGGTTCGCTCACTAGCTGCTCCCTCGTTTTTCTCCGGTCGCGGCCCGGAGAAACCTTATCGCGGGAGAAGTGCCCGATCCGCCGCGAACGGTCTATTCCAGCCGCCGATCCGCCGGTTCGAGTGGTCCCGCCATCCGCGGGCCCGCGAGCTTGCGCTCGAGCCTGCCGAGCCCGCTGCGCACCGGCTGGGCGAGGTATTCGCCGAGCACCACGCCCGCTGCCAGTGCCAGTCCGACCGCCACGGCCGTCATCAGCGTCGAGATGTTGCCACCAGGCTCCACGCCGAGCTGGTAGAGCCCACGGTAGGTGGACAGGCCGGGTAGCAGGGGGGTGATCCCGGACACGGCGACCACCAGCGGGGTCACCTTGAGCCGCCGGGCGAGCACGCCGCCGCCGAACCCGACCAGCGTCGCGGCGATGGCCGACGAGCTGACCTGGTCGAATTCGGTGAGCATCAGCGCGCCGTAGACGGCCGCGCCGATCGTGCCCGCGGCCGCCGAAACCAGCGTCGCCCGCAGGGTCGAGTAGGAGGCCAGCGCGAAGCAGGCGGCCGCGCCGGCGCCGCCGACGACGATGAGCGGCAGGTACTGCGGCGTCGAGTTGACCACCTCCGGCAGCGGCGTGCGCGGCAGCCCGAGCAGCACGGCGATCTTCAGCGCCAGCACCACCCCGGCGATCAGGCCCGCACTCATCAGCGCCGTTTCCATGGTCCGTCCGGCCGCCGTGACGTTGTAGCCGGTGATCGCGTCCTGCACGGCCGACACGGTCGACAACCCGGACAGCAGCACGGTGACCGCCGCGGCGACCACCAGCGTGGGTTTGTCGGTGGTGAGCAGGTCGCTGCTGACGATCGCCATCGCGGACAGCGTCGCGACCAGGCCGCCGACCACCTGCTGGAAGAAGAACGGCAGGGCGTAGCGGTTCAGCAGCCTGCCGATCCGGTCGACCACGGCGCTGATCACCGCCGCGACCAGTGCGACGTCGAGTCCGCCGCCGACGATGATCGTGATGAACGCGGCCATGCCCGCCCACGCCGCGGTGGCGACCCAGCGCGGGTACGGGTGTGGGGCGGTGGTGATCCGCTGCAGCTCGGACTGCGCCTCCTCGGCGCTGATGTTGCCGCGGACGATCTTGCGGACCAGTGTCTCGGCCGCGGTCAACCGGGTGTAGTCGAGGCTGCGCGAACGGACCACTCGCAGCGCCGTCACGGGCGCCATGTCGGTGCCGCGATGGCAGGTCACGGTGATCGAGGTGAAGATGACGTCGACCTCGCAGTGCGGCAGGCCGAGCGCGGAGGCCAGCGCGATGATCGTCGCGGTGACGTCGGAGGCGCCCGCGCCACTGGACATCTGGACCTCGCCGATGCGCAGGGCGAGGTCGAGCACGAAGTTGACGGTGGAGTCGCCGGGCAGCTGCGGACCCATCGCCTCGTCGGCGTCGACGGCGGGCTGTTCCCCGGTGGGCGCCTCGAGAATGTGCCACGCCCGGCGTCGCACCAGGTTCGTCCGCTGCGCGCGGTTCGCGCCTGACTGGCTTTCCCCGTCGCGCGGGCGCGGGGCCTCCAAGATCTGCCACCGATGTCTGCGCTGGGGTGCCCCCTTGGCGCGTTCGTTGGTCTTCACGATCGGTCCACCTCCTCACTCGTTTCCGACTGTCCCCGGGTGAGCATCGACCGGCGCACCCCGACCGTTGCACGTATCGCGAAGTGGCGTCCACCACGTGCCGCCAAGATCCTCCACGGGACCAGGACCCACGGCATACTTCCCGCCATGGGGACTTCTTTGACCAGGCGTTCGGTGTTGCGCGCGGCGGGGGTGACGGTGGCAGGCGGCGCGGTTTCACAGATCACTCTTCCGGGCGAAGCCGCCGCCGAAGTGCTCTTCTTCGCCCACGGCGTCGCGTCCGGCGACCCGCTGCCCGACTCGGTGTTGCTGTGGACGCGGGTGACCCCGGCCGCCGAGGCCACGCCGGGCTCCGGGCTGGGGCCGCGGGTGGAGCTGCGCTGGGAGGTGGCGACCGACGCCGGGTTCGAGCACGTGGTGGCGCGGGGTCGGGAACGGACCGGTCCCGAGTGCGATCACACCGTGCACGTCAGCGCGGCCGGGCTGCGGCCGTCGACCGGCTACTACTACCGGTTCACCCATCGGGGCCAGACGTCCCCGGTAGGCCGGACGCGCACCGCGCCCCGCCACGACGCCGACCTGGCGCGCCTGCGGTTCGGCGTCGTCTCGTGCGCGAACTGGTTCGTCGGCCACTTCGCGCCGTACGGCTACCTGGCCAGCCGCGACGACCTGGACGCGGTCATCCATCTGGGTGACTACCTCTACGAAATGGCGCCCGATCCGGCGACGGACCTGCGCCCGAACGTCCCGGCGCACGAGCTGGTGACCCTGGCCGACTACCGGCAGCGCCACGCGAACCACAAGACCGACGCCCACGTCCGGGCGGTCCACCTGCGGCATCCGCTGATCGCGACCTGGGACGACCACGAGGCCGCCGACAACGCCTGGTCGGGCGGCTCGCCGTCCCACGACCCGGCGACCGAGGGCCCGTGGGCGGCGAGGATGGCCGCCGCGCACCAGGCGTACTTCGAGTGGATGCCGGTCCGCCACCGCGGCCCGCGCCTGTACCGGCGGCTCAAGTTCGGCAAGCTCGTGGACCTCACGATGCTGGACCTGCGCAGCTACCGCACCCAGCAGCCGGAGCCCGGCAGCGACGACCCGGCGGGCACGATCCTCGGCGCGGAGCAGCGGCAGTGGTTCCTCGACGGCCTGACCTGCGGCTCGGCCGGGTGGAACCTGATCGGCAACTCGGTGATGATCGCGCCGATCAAGGTCCCGGCGTTGCCGACCCCGCAGGTGAAGGCACTCGCGCGGCTCCTCGACGGCCAGCCACTGGCCACGACGGTCAACACGGACCAGTGGGACGGCTACACGGCCGACCGTCGCCGCGTCCTCGACGCGCTTGTCAGGCAGGGCAAGGGAAACACGGTGTTCCTGACCGGCGACATCCACTCGTCCTGGGCGAACGACGTCCCCCTCGACGCGGCCGACCCGACGTCCCCGGCAGTGGCGGCGGAGTTCGTCTGCACCTCGATCACCTCGGACAACTTCGACGACCTCCTGCACGTCCCGCCGCGCACCGCGTCACTGAAGATCGAAGCGGCGATCCGCGCACTGAACCCGCACGTCCAGTCGGTCGAGCTGGACTCCCACGGCCCGTCGGTCCTGGAGGTCACGCCCGGCTCGGTCCAGTTTGACTGGTACTACGTCGCCGACCGGCGCGACCCGGCGACGGCGGTCACCTACTCCCACTCGTTCCGCACCACCCCCGGCAACCCGCACGTGGTGCCGTCGACCACCCCGATCGCCTGAACCAGGCCCGGATATACTGACGGCGTCCCGGACCTGTGCCGGGGCGCCGGCCGGTATAGCTCAGTTGGTAGAGCACCTGTCTTGTAAACAGGAGGTCAGGGGTTCGAACCCCCTTGCCGGCTCCCTTTCACGCTGTCGTCGAGATCTCCCCTCGAACGGCTATTTAGTCTATTTCGGACAATTAATCCTATTCTTCTCCTGCGTGTTCGGCTATTCGGGTCAAATCGTGTTGTCCTGCGGAATTGCGGGAACCCGGTGGTCGACCATTTGTGTCTGACCTGTACCACGAGAACGTCCACGCGGGACAGCTGGCGGACAACGGCTGGCGTTGTCCTTCCGATCACGCGGGACACGACGGCTGGGAGAACTCCGCGCACGCCGCCGACGAGCAGTGGTGGAAAAATCATCCGATCAACCAGGAACAGGCGAACTGATGGCGACGGTGCAGCACGCGTCCTACGACGACTGGCTGCGGGTGTACGGCGACGTCTGTGACGCGCTGCCCGACCATCCGGAAATCGCCTGCCCGAATTGTGGGCACGCGGCGTCGGCTTCCACTCGATGGGCACCTCGTCCGAGGAGTTACGCGCGATCGTCCCCGAGTACGTCATCGTCTGTCCGCCCGAGTCGGCCGATCCTGACGATTTCGAGGAAGTGACGTTCTGAGCCGACGAGGGCCGGGTCCCGTTCGAGCTGGTGCTTGACGCGGTCAGAGGGGGCCGGGGCCCGCGGTCCCGATCGCGGGCACCCCGGCGGCGGCCTTGACGATTCGGCGGGCCGCGGCGGTGGCGGCCTTGCGCTGGGCGGGCGGCATTCGGTCGAGTAGCGCGCGGAACGCCGTCCGCCGTCGCTCCAGCACGTGGGCCACCGCGCGCCGCCCGGTTTCGGTCACCTCGACGGTGACGACGCTGCGGTTCTGCCGGTCACGGCCGCGGGCGAGGTAACCGTGGGTCTCGAGCCGGTCCGCCAGCCGGGTCACCGATGAGGCGTTCACCCCCATCGCCGCGGCCAGCCGGGAGCTCGGCACCCGGCCGAGGCCGTCCAGGATCAGCAGGAGCCGGGTCTGCGGGAACGTTACCCCCGGCGGGGCGGCGTGCGCGCCGTCCCAGGCGATGCCGACCAGCACCCTGGTGAGGGCTTCGAGCGCCGCGACGTCCTCGTCGAGATCGGGACCGGCTTCGGTGAGGGTTTGCATAGCGCAATACTTGCCATCGACAAGCGTATCGGTCAAGATGGCGGGGTGGCGTGGTCGTGCGGACCGCTGCCCGGCGCTCCTCGACGTCCATTGTGGACCATTAGTGCACCCTCTTTCCCTTGCTGGGATTCGTTTTCTTGCCGATCAGGTGAACCGCTCCTCGATTTCGTCCGTAGAACCCGGTGCGGGGCGGACGTCGTGCGAAGGAGGACTGATGCCAGTACGTGGTGGAACCCGCTTGAGGTTCAGGGCTCGAACCGTGGTGATCGGGGCGGTCGTGGTGGTCGCGCTCGCCGGTGCGGCCGTGGTGGCGATGCGCAGCGGCGCCGGGCAGGCGGGCGCGGCTCAGGCGGCGGTCACCGGCGTGGTCCCGGCGACGCCGGCGGCAGGCCCGGGGCCGGTCACCGACGGGGATCGGACGTTCCTGGTCAAGGTGCGCCAAGCCGGGCTGTGGGAGATGCCCGCGGGGCAACTGGCCCAGACCCACGCCGAGAGCCCTGCGGTCAAACGCGCCGCGATGCACCTGATCGACGGGCACTCGAAGCTGGACGAACTCGTCCGCGAGGACGCGAGCATCCTGGGCGTCGGGCTCCCTGACCAGGCCTCACCCGAGCAGCAGGGCTGGGTCCGGCAGCTGACCGACGCGCAGGGGCCCGCGTTCGACCGGCTCTTCGTCAACCTGCTGCGCGCTTCCCACGGGAAGATCTTCGCCACGATCGCCGAGGTCCGCGCGAGCACCGGGAACGACCTCATCCGGCGTCACGCGCGCCAGGCCAACGAGACGGTCCTTGACCACATGGAGGTCCTGGAGGACACCGGGCTGGTCGATCCGAAGACGCTTCAGGACGTCGCGGCCGCGGTCGCGCCTGCACCCGCGCGATGACAATCACAAGGTTCGTAAATGCGCAACTCTAGGGCGGTCGATTCACTCGGTCTGGTGAATGCGGCCGTCACGCGTCATAGCCGGGCGCGGGTGCCCTCTTGGTTGGTGTTCTACCCCGCGGGCCGTATGGGTGTCCGCGGTGGCGCGCCAGATTAGCCGGCGCCGACCGTGAAGCCCCCCGAACGGTCGGCGCCGACATCTGTCTTCAGGCGTCGGCGGGCTGAACGGGCGACGCCCCTGATCCCGTACGAGTCAGTCTTTTCACCATTCGCAGCCGGGCATCACCCGTTCGGGACGATCACTGGGCCGCTCGATAAACCCCGGTGGACAACGTGTGATTCACCCGATCTCCCGGCTTATCGCTCGCCTGGACGGTTGCCGCGGTGAACTGCCGGCTGCAAGTGTCTAACCGGAAAGCGTCCGGACGGCTGAAAGGCTCGTAACCCATGCAGGCGTTCACACTGCCCGAGTTCTACGTGCCCCATCCCGCCAGGCTCAACCCGAATTTGGAGCCGACGCGGGCGCACAGCATGGAATGGGCGCGGACCATGGGCATGCTCGAAGCGCCCACGCCGAGCGGCGGCGTCGTGTGGACCGAGAACGCGCTGGCCAGGATGGATTACGCGCTGTTGTGCGCGCACACGCACCCGGACTGTGCCGGTCCGACCCTGGACCTGATCACCGACTGGTACGTCTGGGTGTTCTTTTTCGACGACCACTTTCTCGAGGAGTTCAAGTATTCGCGGGACATGGCCGGGGCGAAGGCCTATCTCGACCGGCTCGAACTGTTCATGACCGAACCGGGGGAAACCCCGCCGGAACCGCGCAACGCCGCCGAGGCGGGCCTCAAGGATCTCTGGGCCCGCACTATTCCGGCCATGTCGGACGACTGGCGCCGCCGGTTCATCACCAGCACGCACAACCTGATGGTCGAATCGATGTGGGAGCTCGACAACATCGACCGCGGCCGGATCGCGAACCCGATCGAGTACATCCAGATGCGCCGCCGGGTCGGCGGGGCGCCGTGGTCGGCGAACCTGGTCGAGATCGCGGTCGGCGCCGAGGTCCCGGCGGCCATCGCCGCCACCCGGCCCATGGAGGTCCTGCGCGACACCTTCTCCGACGCCGTCCACCTGCGCAACGACCTGTTCTCCTACCAGCGTGAGGTCCAGGAAGAGGGCGAGAACTCCAACGCCGTCCTGGTCTTCGAGAAGTTCATGGACTGCTCCACCCAGGAGGCCGCCGAGCTGGTCAACGACCTGCTGACCTCACGGCTGCAGCAGTTCGAGAACACCGCGTTCACCGAGGTCCCGGCCCTGCTCGCCGAGCACGGCATCGCGCCGCAGGACCAGCTCGGGGTGGCGCTCTACGCCAAGGGCCTGCAGGACTGGCAGTCCGGCGGCCACGAGTGGCACGCCCGCTCCAGCCGGTACATGAACGAGGGCGCGGTCTCGGGCGCGCACGGGGTGCTCAGCGGACCCACCGGGCTGGGCACGGACTCGCTGCGCCCGGCGTTCTCCGTCGGCGGCCTCGGCCTCAAACAGCGTTCCCGTCAGCATTCGCACACGCCGTTTCAGCAGGTCGGGCCGCTGCCCGTGCCCGAGTTGTACATGCCGTACCAGGTACGGACCAGTCCTTATCTCGACGACGCGCGTAAGCACGGTGTCGACTGGGGGCGGGAGATGGGCTTCTTCGACTCGCTGCCCGCAGTGGCGGTCAGTGGGGTCTGGGACGAGCAGCGGCTTCTCGGCATCGACGTCGCGCACTGTGCGTCGATGATCCACGCCGACGGCACGGCGGACGGGCTCAACCTGTCCACGGACTGGCTGAACTGGGGCACGTTCGGCGACGACTACTTCCCGGTGGTGTTCGGCGCGCGGCACGACGTGGCCGCGGCGAAACTCTGCAGTGATCGGCTCAGCCTGTTCATGCCGCTCGACGCCGGGGGGACGCCGCCGCCGGTCGGCCCGATCGAAAAGGGACTGGCGGACCTCTGGCGGCGCACCGCCGGGCCGATGTCGGAGCCCGCCAGGGAGATGTTCCGCAAGGCCGTCGAGGACATGACGGCCAGCTGGGTGTGGGAGGCCGCGAACCAGGCGCAGAACCGGATTCCGGACCCGATGGACTACGTCGAGATGCGCCGCAGGACCTTCGGCTCCGACCTGACGAAGAGTCTGACCAGGCTCGCGCATTTCGACGTCGTGCCCGCGGAGATCTACCACCACCGGACGATGCACGAGCTGGACACCGCCGCCCAGGACTACGCCTGTTTCCTCAACGACCTGTTCTCGTACCAGAAGGAGATCGAGTTCGAGGACGAGGTGCACAACCTCGTCCTGGTCTTCGAGAGCTTCCTCGGCATCGACCGGTTCGCGGCCGCCGAGCTGGTCGCCAAGCTGATGGCGTCGAGGATGCGCGAGTTCGAGCAGATCGTCGAGACCGACCTGCCCGCGATGTGCGACGACCTCGGGCTCGACGACGAGGTCCGCGCGATACTGACCGGGCAGGCCGACGAGCTCAAGGAGTGGATGTCGGGCATCCTGGAATGGCACCGCAAGTGCGTCCGCTACACCGAACCCGAGCTCAACCGGCTCCGTGGTGACGCGCTCGCGCAGTCGCCTGAGGCGGCTGCGCCGAGCACCGGATTCCGGTTCCTGCCCAGCGGGCTGGGCACCTCCGCCGTGCGGCTGGCGAGTTCGGGGACCACGGCGGGGGCCGCTGCGAACTAGGACGAACCGTGACCGGCCGCCGTATGTCCACATAGGACGTATGGCGGCAGGTTCTACCCGGCCTCCGCACGGCTGGAGAAGTCTTCGCCGGTAACGCGTTGCTAACGTGGTCTCAGGAGGCTGCGATGACGATCACGCGTACGCAGTTCGAAGCCGTCGGTGCGTCCCTTTCGGGTGCCGCCGAACGGTTTGCCACGCTGGTGGAGACCACTGATCCCGCGGCGGAGACCGTGCCGGGGTGGTCGGTGGCCGACCTCGCCGCCCACGTGACGGCGATCGCCCGGATGTACACCGTGATGCTCGACCCGGCCGCTTCCTCGGATCGCGACGTAAGTGCCATCACGGTGTTCAGCCTGCACGACCTGAACGAGCTGATGCTCGTGGAGTTCAGCGAACGGGACCCGCGGCGGCTGGCCGGGCTGCTGCGTGAGCACGTCGGCGAGATGCTGCGGCTGAGCGGCGAACTCGATCCGGAGCTGCTCGTCCCGTGGCTCGGCGGTTCGCGGCTGCCGGTCGGCGGGGCCCTCGCGCACCTGCTCAACGAGCTGCTGATCCACGGCCGCGACATCGCCCTCGCGGCGGGCGCGGACTGGGACATCCCGCCAGCCGACGCGGCGTGGTTCTTCGAGCTGTTCCTTTACGGCATGATCCGCGGCGGCGTCAGCGGCCTGCTCGACGGCACCCCAGGGTCGGCGCGGCGGATCGCGGTCGAGTTCCACTCCGCGCACACCACGAGCAAAACCGTTGTGCTGCAGGGACATCAGGTCTCGCTCGAGGAACCGGACGGGCGTGCCGACGTCCGGGTGTCCTTCGATCCGGCAGTGCTCGCGCTGGTGATGTTCGGCCGGTACGGCAAGGCGCGTGCGGTGCTGACGGGCAAGCTCGTCGTCCGCGGGCCGCGGCCCTGGCTGCTGCCGCGCTTCCTGCGTACCGTGCGCGTCCCCTGAGCGCGCTGCTGGTCCCTGAAGGCCACCATGACGGCGTTAGACGCCGTCGCGTGGGGGCGCCCATCAAGGATGGCCTTCAGGGGCAGTCGGGGGGCCAGGGGCCGCCCCACTCGGTGTCGCGGGCGGCGCGGTAGAGGTCGCCGTGCTTCTTCGTCACGACGACGTCGGCGAGGACGTTCTCGTCGGTGCAGAGGCGGAACTGGACCATGCCCTTGCGCTTGCCGGGATGCCGGACGACCCGGCCCGCCGGGCGCTGCGCGGGCGTGCGCGACGCGACGACGTAGGAGAATTTCTCGTCCTCGAAGCCGAGCGCGCCCGCCTTGATCAGCCGGTGCAGGTTGGTGCGCGGCAGCCGCGCCGCGAAATGACACCAGTCCTTGCCGCGTGGGATCGGGCAGGTGCCGTCGTGCGGGCAGGGCGCGACGACCGACAGGCCGAGCTCGATCAGCTGGTCGCGCGCGGCCACGATCCGTTCGTAGCCGGCGGGCGTGCCGGGTTCGATCAGGACGACCATCCCCGCCTTCTCGGCCAGCCAGCCGACGGCTTCGGCGCGGACGTTCTCCGGCAGCTCGCCGAGGACGTAGGACAGCGTCACCAGGTCGGCTTCCGGTGCGGCCGAGCTCGGGTCGATCAGGCCGCGCCGCCAGTCCGCCGCCCGGACGGCCGGTGTCGTCGCGCTCACGGCGAGCCGCTTGCCGAGCCCGATCGCGTTCGCCGCCTGCTCGACCACGGTGCACGCCTTCAGCGACGGCCAGAGCCCGGTGGCCGCCCACACGGCCGCGCCGGTGCCGCCGCCGACGTCCACGTGCGTGCCGGGCGCGAACCCGGGCACCCGCGCGGCGACCTCGGCGAGCACCGCGTGCACCGCCGCGTAGGTCGCGGGCATCCGGTAGGCCGCGTAGGCGGCGACGTCGAGGTCGGAGGTCAGGATCGGCGCTTTCGCGGCGACGCCCTGGCGGTAGCGGTTGGTCAGCTTCTCGACGGACTGGGTCAGCTGGTGCTGGGGAAACCGTCGCAGCTCGAGGTCGAGCGCGGAGGACAGGTCATCGGGGAGAGCCACGACCGGCCATTCTGCCCCGCGGGTGCCACTCGGCCGCCGAGCGGGCCCTCGACGCGCCCGGGTGGGCTCTGACCTGCGACTTCGTGCTTGTGGAAATATTCTTCGCGAGGATGTCGATTCCGGCGCCGCCCGATCGACGCGTTGGTGAGAGCAAGCACGAGCAAGCACCGAGGCGAACAGAAGGAGACACTCAGATGCGTTTCATGGTGATCGTGAAGGCCAACCCCGAGTCCGAGAACGGCGTCATGCCGACCACCGAAGAGCTGACCGAGATGGGCAAGTTCAACGAGGAACTGGTCAAGGCCGGGGTGATGCTGGCCGCGGACGGGCTGCACCCGAGCTCGGACGGCGTGCGGGTGCAGTTCGACGGCAAGAGTGAGCCGAAGGTCGTCGACGGGCCGTTCGCGGAGAGCAAGGAGCTCATCGCCGGGTTCTGGATTCTCCAGGTGAAGTCCAAGGCGGAGGTCGTCGAGTGGCTCAAGCGGGCGCCGTTCCAGTCTGGCGAGGTGGAGATCCGGCGGGTCTTCGAGGCCGAGGACTTCGGCGACAATATGACCCCTGAGCTGCGGGAGCAGGACGAGCGACTCCGGGCGCAGTAGCGGTGGCCTTGCTCTTGCGAGGCGGACCCTGTCTGATTGGCCGGTGTGACGGCTTCAAGCACGCAGGACGCGATAGACGCGGTGTGGCGGATCGAATCGGCGAGGCTGATCGCCGGGCTGGCGCGGCTGACCCGCGACGTCGGCCTCGCCGAGGAACTCGCGCAGGACGCGCTGGTCGCCGCCCTCGAACAATGGCCTGAGTCGGGCGTCCCGAGAAATCCGGGCGCCTGGCTCATGACCACCGCGAAGCGCCGGGCGATCGACCTGTTCCGGCGCAACGAGCGGTACGAGCGGAAACTCGACGAGATCGGCCGCGGGCAGCAGGTCGACCAGGCGATCGCGCCGGACTTCGACGTGGCGCTCGACGAGCAGCACATCGAGGACGATCTGCTGCGGCTGGTGTTCACCGCGTGCCACCCGGTGCTGTCGACTGAGGCGCGGGTGGCGCTGACGCTGAAGATGCTGGGCGGCCTCAAGACCGAGGAGATCGCGCGGGCTTTCCTGGTCAAGGAGTCGACGATCGCCCAGCGGATCGTGCGGGCCAAGAAGACGCTCGCCGACGCGAAGGTTCCGTTCGAGGTGCCGGAGGGCGAGGACCGGATCGCCCGGCTGGCGTCGGTGCTCGAAGTGATCTACCTGATCTTCAACGAGGGCTATTCGGCGACCGCGGGCGATGACTGGATGCGGCCGGGGCTGTGCGAAGAGGCGCTGCGGCTCGGCCGGATCCTCGCCGGGCTGGCGCCGCAGGAGCCCGAAGTGCACGGCCTGGTCGGACTGATGGAGATCCAGGCGTCCCGCTCGGCGGCGCGCACCGAGCCCGGCGGCAAGCCGATCCTGCTGCTGGAGCAGGACCGTTCGCGCTGGGACCAGCTCCTCATCGGCCGCGGCCTCGCCGCGCTCGAACGTGCCGAGGCCATCGGCCCCGGGCTGGGCCCGTACTCCGCGCAGGCCGCGATCGCCGCCTGCCACGCGCGGGCGCGCACCCCGGAGGAGACGGACTGGATCCGGATAGCCGCGCTGTACCAAGGACTCGCGAAGCTCAACCCGTCCCCGGTGGTGGAGCTGAACCG
Source organism: Amycolatopsis sp. H20-H5 (assembly GCF_035828755.1). Taxonomy (NCBI): domain Bacteria; kingdom Bacillati; phylum Actinomycetota; class Actinomycetes; order Pseudonocardiales; family Pseudonocardiaceae; genus Amycolatopsis; species Amycolatopsis sp. H20-H5. Next base: position 19,569 of record NZ_JAYMZS010000145.1, read on the forward strand.
GGCGGTCGCGGTCTCGATGGCGTTCGGCCCGGCGGCCGGGCTCGAGATCGTCGACGTCCTCACCGCGGAGCCGACCCTCGCCCGCTACCACCTGCTGCCCAGCGTGCGCGGCGATTTCCTGGCCAAGCTCGGCCGCTTCGACGAGGCGCGACAGGAGTTCGAGCGCGCGGCGGACTTGACGGCCAACGGCCAGGAACGAACCCTCCTCCTGAACCGCGCCGCCGACTGCACCCGCGAACTCTCCGACAGCCCCTGACCCTCGCTTGTCGCCCCAGAAGTCCCAGAATGCCCCC
>NZ_JAYMZS010000146.1:0-19659 GCF_035828755.1 Amycolatopsis sp. H20-H5
ATCATGCACACTGATCACGCAGCCCTTGGTTGGATCATCTTCCGTCGCAAGAAGCATGATCAACCAAGGGCTGCTTCCATGATCAACTGGGGTCGCCACACTAACCGCCGAGGTTAAACAACAAGCTCAGAACGCGTCCGGAAACTGATGTCATGTCGTCCAGTTTGGCGCCGAGGGCCGCGTTGACTGACGGGGACTGTCACGCGGTCTGTTCTGGTGAAGGGGACTTTTGCGAGGTTGAGTCGAAGGACAGTCCCCTTCGGTCGCGACCCCAGGTTTGCCGTGTGCCCTGATGGGAGCCTTCACGGCGTTTAACGCTGTCATGGTGGCCTTCAGGGGCACGCATGAAACGGTCATGGCGGTATGAAACGGGCGAGTGGGCCGACTTTCGTCCTTTGTGGAGGGTAAGCGGCTTCGAAGGCCAGGCGCCCCAGGCTTCGAGCGGCGGCTGCTGCGACAGTTCTCAGACGCGTTCTCAGAACGTGCGGCCGGGGATCGTCGCCGCACCGGGGGTACACGCCGCCGCGCTCGACATCCTCACCGTCAGAACCCGTGCCGCAGAGCGAGAACGCCATGACGTCTGTAGTGGACGGCGAACGACGTTGGATCCAGGTGGTCAATCCCCGTTTCGCCGACAAGCCGCACCACACGCCCGACCTGAAACCGCCGTCGGCGAGTCGGACCACGACCAGACAACGTACTCACCTGAACTGACGGCCCAGGTGAACTCCGACTGCACGGCCTCGAGGTCGGGAGTGCGAGGTGCACCAACGCCGCGCTGTGGTCGCCGCGATCGGCGAATCCGCAGCGGACGCGCAGGCAGACTCCGACGTGCCGAGGGCCGTAGGACAACGCGGACGTGCAGCAGCGGCTCAGCGATGCTGGGAGAGCGTCAATCTCGTCCTTATGGGGGTGTGGCATGCGTGACCGCGAGATGTGAATCAGCACGTCAAAAAGCTAATTCAAGCCGCTGCGGTGACCCGAAGGCTGCCCTGGTCGCTGGTCACTTCGACGTCCGCCTCCTGGATATTGCCGCGCCGCAGGTACGAGCAACTGAACGTGGTGCCCACCTTGACCACGACGGAAGCCGGGCAGGCGACCACTTTGACCGGATCGTCCCCCACCCCCTGGAGGTCGGCGGCGACCTGCCGTTCCAACGAGGCCTGATCCAGCACCCGTTCCTGTTCAATGGTGATGGCATCGGTTCTCATCACCTTCACTGTCACCGTCACCGCGCACAGGGCGACCACGAGTGCGGAGATCGCCACCACTGTCCGCGCCAGGTTTCCTTGATTAGTCACGGCAACAGACTGTCACATGGGCCCTGTCACATGGGCTGCTGGCGCGATCTCCCGAAGGATGCTCCTAGGGTTTTGTGGCCTTCGGGACGGCTGGCTGGGGCTGGGAGGTGTGGGCTTCAAGCGACAGGGACCGGCCGGGGTGCGGCGGGTGGTTGTTTCCGAGGCTTCCGCCGGCCGAGCCGGAACCGTGGCGGAGCTGGCTATCTCCGCACCCCTTGGCCACGGCGCATCAGCTGCCATAACGCGGCGGGTGGGCAACATTCGGCGACACCAGACACTGCTTTCGATCCCAGCCGGTGGGTGACCCAGCTGCGCATGATCACGGCCGCCACGACGAAGGTCACGGCGTCGCGATCACGCTGCTTACCTTGACGCCGACCGCCTCGCCGCAGACCTGGCAGCGCAGCTGTGCCGGTGCGGACGCCACGCTCGGGTGAGCGCTGACAGTCACAGGGAGGCCGTAGTACAGCGTGGTCGACCCGAACCGGTTTCCCCGCTCGTCTGGTGAGTCAGCCGGACGCCGACCCCGGTCTGGACACGCACGACGATCCCCTCCCGATATCGATGGCAGCTTAATCAGTCGCCGCCACGTCTGGAGGTGATGCCGTTCAACTTCCTGGTCCACGACGCAGCGACTTCGAATGAGATGTCGAAGCAGGACGTTGCGAGGCGTCTGCGCAGTGCTGCGACAGCGAGGCCTTGCGAGAATAGACCAGATGGTTTGACGCAAATGCCCTTCGGTCGCCTCAAACCATCTGGTCTATCGCAGGTCAGCGCAGTCTTTACTGGCCAACTCCGCCCACACGACATAAAACCCCGGCGTCCGGTTCCCGGGGTAACCTAACTTGCAAAGACTCCACGGCGAGGACAATGTCGCCGGAACCCTGACCCTATCCGCGTGTCGCCGCACTACTCGCGGATAGGGTCAGACGGCTACCAGCCGCGGGCGCGCCACTCCGGGAGGCTCGGACGTTCCGCGCCCAGGGCCGTGTCCTTGCCGTGGCCCGGGTAGACCCACGTCTCGTCCGGCAGCTCCGCAAAAATCTTCCGCTCGACGTCGTCGATCAGCGACGCGAACCGGGAAGCGTCCTTCTCGGTGTTGCCGACGCCGCCGGGGAACAGCGAGTCCCCGGTGAACAGGTGCGGGGTGCCCGCCGGGTCGCGGTAGAGCAGGGCGATGCTGCCCGGGGAATGGCCGACCAGATGCCGGGCCGTCAGCTCGACCTCGCCGACGCGGATGGTGTCGCCGTCGTCCACCTGGACGTCGATGCGCGCGTCGATGCCCTCAACGTCGTCGCGGCCCGCGTACGTCCGGGCTCCAGTCGCAGTGGCAACGTCCTCCAGCGCGATCCAGTGGTCCCAGTGCCGGTGGGTCGTGACGATCGAAGCCAGCCCGGCGTCGCCGGCCAACTTAAGCAGCGTCTCCGGCTCGGCCGCCGCGTCGATCAGCAGCTGCTCCCCAGTCGCCCGGCAACGCAGCAGGTAGGCATTGTTGTCGATGGTGCCCACCGACACCTTCGTGATGGTCAGCCCGGAGGTCTCCCGCACATCCCCCGGCCCACCGGCGGTGACCACACCTGTGTATGTCATGACAAACCTCTCTTCGAAGTAGCAGGCATCCTCAGGATGCCAGCCTCGCGTACCGGCGGAGTGGAAGATCAACGGCTCCCCCTCGTTCGGCAGCGACCAGTCGAGCGCCCTGGCCAACAGAAAATGACCAGCGTCACGGCTTACTCAATCAAGAAGCCGTTGGCCGGGATTCGCAGTACATTCATTCCACGAATCCAGGCCAGCGTGAACTATCCTTCATACCACCAAGGCACCTCCGACTCACCAAAAAGCAAGACGAACGCCGAAACCGGGAAACGACCATCCGGTGGATCGAAATCCACCGTTGTCTCGATCTCGTCGGCACTGAGCATAAGAGAAGCTGACGTCGACCGTCCGGTCAGTCCAGTCTTCAACTTTGAGGAACTCCCCGAACCGGCTCAAGAGAGAGTCCCATGGGTGGCGCCCTGAGGCGAAAACCCGGCAGTACGGGTCCCGAAGGTCCCGGTAGGCCCGGCGGGCGTGCTCGAGGAACTCCCCCGATCAATCGTTTGTCCCTAACCTCGATCTTTCGTGCGGCTGTGGTGGGTTGGTTGACGTTGTTGCCATCGGCGGGTTTGGCTTGAATTTTTTGTGTGGGCGGCTGTCGGGTCGGTATCCGGGCTCCGAAGGTCCTTGGCCGGAGGGGCAGGCGGTGTGGTCGGCCGGGCCAGGGAGCCAGAGTCCACGCAACGATCGAGAAATGCCCGAACCTGAGCCTCAGGTCTATCTCAGTCGCACGCGGACGCGGACGGATCTAAGGTGACGGCATGCGCGTGATCGGCCCGAGTGATCCCTTGCAGATCGAGCGGCTTCAGCGGATCGCGGTCGCCGGCCCCCCAGGAGCAGGCAAGTCAACCCTTGCGCGCAGGCTCTGCGAGCAGCTCGGACTGCCATTCGCCGAGTTCGAATCCTTTTACCACGCGCCCGGCTGGACGGTTCGACCCACCTGGCAGGACGACGTGCGGACGTTCCTTGAGAGCCAAGCATGGGCGATCGAGTGGCAGGGCGAGGAAGTACGCGAGCACATGACCGCCCGCGCCCAGGTGCTGGTTTGGCTCGACCACCCACGAACGTTCGCCGTGACGCGCGTCATCATTCGCACGGTCAAGCGACGGCTCGGCCGAGGACCCACAATCGCTGGAGGCAACAGCGAAGGCCCGCTGCGCACCATTTTCACCGACCCCAACCACATCATCAAAGACTCATGGCGTCGCCATCCAGTGATGCGGGCCAGAGTCCGCAGGATCATCGCCGAGAACCGTCCTCCAAACCTGGTGATCGTCCGCCTACGAGGTCAGCGACAAGTTGACGCCTGGCTTCGCGGTCCCTTCAAAACCACCATCGAAACGCACCAACCATCGTGACCATCCGACCCAAATCTGCCGCCACGACCATGACATCACACGGGCACCGAGCAGGAACGGTCCGAACACAAGGGTGGGCACTCGAACCGGATCGGGCTGCCCTGCAACCCCCAGAGCCTCCTCGCGCACGCGGCGAAGGAGGTCGTCATCGCTGGCTGACAACCAACAGCAAGCGAGCCCGCCTGCCTGGTCGCCGCAACGGCGTACACCACGGGTTGAGAGTGGTGAGATCGCCTATTCAACTGGCCCCCGAGGAGACGGGGCGTCGCCAACGGCTCCGGCTTCTTCGGCGACCGCCTGTCGGCCGCCAGGGAGGTGGCATCCGCGGGCTGCGGGAGCGGGGTCTTGCCGATCCGGACCTCGCCGCGTCGACACTGGGCGGGATGGCGGCGCAGGTCGAGTTCGACGAGGCGGCGGCCACCCCCACCCGGTTGTGGGCCCAGGCGATCGGGCGTCGCCAAGACGGCCCCGCATCCACTTCGGACACTCCCTGAGCCGACCCGGCGGTCAGGTCGAGGTCACGTCAATCCGTCGACGACACCACCGCGACCTTCAGCGGCGCGTCCGTGGCCGTGCGCACCTCGTCCTCTGTGACCCCGGGCGCCGTCTCGATCAGCACCAGGCCCTCGGCTGTCACGTCGATGACGGCGAGGTCGGTGATGATCCGGTTCACCACCCGAAGTCCCGTGTAGGGCAGGGTGTTCTCGCGCAGGATCTTGGGCGAACCGTCCTTCGCGGTGTGCTCCATCAACACGATGACGCGCCGGGCGCCGTGGACGAGATCCATCGCCCCGCCCATGCCCTTGACCATCTTGCCGGGCACGGCCCAGTTCGACAGGTCGCCGCGTTCGGAGACCTGCATCGCACCCAGGACGGCGACGTCGAGGTGACCGCCGCGGATGATGCCGAACGAAAGCGCGGAGTCGAAGAACGACGCGCCCGGGCGGACGGTCACTGTTTCCTTGCCGGCGTTGATGAGGTCCGGGTCGACCGCGTCTGGCGCCGGGTAGGGCCCGGTACCGAGGATGCCGTTCTCGCTGTGCAGCACCACTTGCACGTCTTCGGGCAGGAAGCTCGGAATCAGCGTCGGCAGGCCGATGCCGAGGTTGACGTACTCGCCGTCACGTAATTCGGCGGCCGCGCGCGCGGCCATCTGGGCACGGGTGAGGCTCATCGGCTTTCCTCCGTCACGGTCATCCGCTCGATCCGCTTTTCGAGATCGGGGGCGTGCACCACACGCTGGACGAACACCCCGGGCAGGTGCACTTCGGCCGGGTCGAGCTCACCGGGTTCGACCAGCTCTTGGACCTCGGCGACGGTGATCCGGCCGGCCATGGCGCACAGCGGGTTGAAGTTCTGCGCGGACTTCTCGAACACGAGGTTCCCGTGCCGGTCGCCCTTCGCCGCGGCGACCAGCGCGAAGTCCGTGACGATGGCTTCCTCGAGGACGTGCGCGACGCCGTGGAAAGTCCGGGTTTCCTTGGGTGGCGAGGCGACGGCGATCGAGCCGTCGGGCGCGTATCGCCACGGCAGTCCGCCGTCGGCGATCTGGCTGCCGACGCCCGCCGGGGTGAAGAACGCCGGGATGCCGCACCCACCGGCGCGCAAGCGCTCGGCGAGGGTGCCCTGCGGGCAGAGTTCGACCTCGAGTTCGCCGCTGAGGTACTGGCGGGCGAACTCCTTGTTCTCCCCTACGTAGGACCCGGTGACCCGGCTGACCCGCCGGTCGCCCAGCAGGATCCCGAGGCCCCAGTCGTCGACCCCGCAGTTGTTCGACACGACACGCAGGTCGCCGACCCCCGATTCGTGCAGCAGGTCGATCAGGGTGGTCGGGATGCCGCAGAGCCCGAACCCGCCGACGGCGAGCGACGCTCCGTCGGCGATTCCGGTCAACGCGTGTTCGGCGGTGACTACTTTGTCCATGCCTCTCCTCCTGGGGAGCTGTGGTTCAGCCGGCGAGCGCTGTGACGGTGCGAGACGGGCTGGGCCTGCCGAGGTGCCCGGCTAGCCAGACGCTGGTGTCGACCATCTTCTGTAGGTCTACACCGGTCTCGATGCCGAGGCCGTACAGCTGCCAGAGTAGGTCTTCGGTCGCGAGGTTGCCGGTGGCGCTGCCCGCGTACGGGCAGCCGCCCAGGCCGCCGGCGGACGCGTCAATGATGACGATGCCCTTGCGCAAGGCAGTCAGGGTGTTCGCCAGCGCCTCGCCGTAGGTGTCGTGGAAGTGCACGGCGATCGAGTCCACCGGGATGGCGGCCGTGATCAGGGTGGCGAGAACAGCCTCGACCCGGCCAGGGGTGGCGACGCCGATGGTGCCGCCGATGCTGAGCTCGGTGCATCCCAACGCACGCATCCGGGTCGCGACGTCCAGCACGCGCCGGACGGGGACTTCCCGTTTCCACGGGTCGCCGAAGCACATCGACAAATAGCCGCGCACCCTGATCCCGGCTTCGCGGGCACGGGCGACGACCGGAGCGAACATCTCGAGCGACTCGTCAACCGAGCGATTGAGGTTGCGCCGGGAAAAGGTCTCGGTGACACTGCCGAACACCGCGATGTCGCGGACGCCGAGGTCGAGGGCGCGCTCAAGACCGGCCATGTTCGGCACCAGCACTGGATAGCGGATTCCGGGGGCGATGGTGATCGCGCGGATCAGGTCGTCGGCGTCGGCGAGCTGCGGTACCCATTTCGGGTGCACGAAGCTCGTCGTCTCCACCACGGTGTGGCCCGCGTCGACCAGACGCTCGACGAACTCGGCCTTGACCGCGACGGGCAGCACTGCGGACTCGTTCTGCGGGCCGTCACGGGGGCCCACCTCACAGATGGTCACCCGTGGTGGCAGCGGTACGCCATCGAAGGGGGTGACACCGAAATCCATCGTCCTCATCCTGCCGTCTGTTCAGTGAACGCGGTCGCAGTCAACGTCGTAACGTCCCAAACCGTCAACTGCAGGTCGAATACTCGGTCCCAAGCTCTCGGCCAGCGAGCAACGACGGTCGAAGTGTTCACTCAGTGGACGTACGATTGCGAGTATGGCCACTCCTCCCCCGAACGTGATCGGCAGGATCGCCGCGGTCCTCCGCGCCCTGTCCGCCGCACAGCGTGACGGCGCGTCGACCTCCGAGATCGCACGAGCGACCGCGTTGGCCCGCCCGACCGCTCACCGGCTGCTCATAGCGCTGGCGGACGAGGGCTACGTGGACCGGGACCATCGCAGCGGGCAGTGGTACCTCGGACCGGAGCTGTACCTGCTCGGTGGGGTCGCGGCGAACCGCTACGACGTCACCCTGCACGCACGTGCCAGCGTGCGTCGGCTCGCCGCCGCGGCAGGCGAGAGCGCCTTCTTCTCCGCACGCCGCGGCGACGAGACGGTCTGCCTGCTGCGGGAGGACGGCGCCTTCCCGATCCGGTCGTTCGTGCTCTTCGAAGGCGCCCGGTTCCCGCTTGGGGTCGTCTCCGCGGGCCAGGTAGTGCTGGCCATGCTTCAGGATCGCGAGATCGACGACTACCTCAGCCGGACGGACCTCACGACCCAGTGGGGCCCCGAACACCGAACGGACGCTGTCCGCGAGCGGATCGTCCGCACCCGCGAGCTCGGCTACGCCGTCAACCCAGGCCTCGTCGTCGAGGGCAGTTGGGGCATGGCGGCCGCGGTGTTCAACCGGGCCGACGAGCCGGCCTGGGCTTTGACCTTGACCGGCGTCGAATCCCGCTTCCGCGACGACCGTCGCCCCGAACTCGGCGCGCTCCTGCTCGAAGAGGCCCACGAACTGACCAAGACGCTGCAAGCCAGGCGCTCTTAACCAGCGGGTTCGGGATTCGAGCCCCTGATGGCGCACAGTAGAAAAGCAAAGCCCACCAACGTCTTTTCCCTAATTCCAGGGGAGTCGTTGGTGGGCTTTGTTGATCTGTGAGCCCGAGGTGGGCAGCCGCGGGTCCGGCACGGGCCCAGCTCGTCACCAACCCGCAGATCCACCACGGCCGCGGCACGCGCCACGGCCTTCGGTCAAGGTCACCTTGCCGCCGGTGTCGAGTGCGAGAATCCCGTCTTCGTTGCCGGGCGCCGCATAGCCGCCGGTGCTCTTTTTTGTCCAGGTGTACTCGAGGTCGGCGGACAAGGTTTGGCCCTGCGGCAAAGTCGGCGGGTCACGATGGCTTCGATGTCCCGACCTTAAGGGGGACGTGCTGTCCGGCGACGCGGGTGACGTTGGTGGATTGGGTCCAGTTACCAACGCTGGGGTGCCGACGTCGTAGACCTTGGCATCGTTGATCCTGACGACGGCGCCGTTTTCAGAGAACGCCGAAAGAAGCCACCGACGATCTGGAGCCAGGGCGCCTATCGGGGCCGAATCGAAAGTTTCGAATCATGTTTTTCACGCCACAGATGTCATATACTCCTTGCCATGTCAGCGAAACCCGAGAGCTCTGGGCCGATTGCACCGCGGGTCACGATTGCCAAGATCGCCGCCGAAACCGGCGTGTCCGTCCCGACAGTTTCGAAAGTGCTCAACGGCAGGCCTGACGTTGCCGCTTCGACCCGTGCACGGGTCGAAGCGGTCATCAGCACCTACGGTTACCGACGTCGCGCAAACGAACGCTCGTGGCATTCGCGGCTGCTCGAGTTGATGTTTCACGAACTCGAAAGCGCCTGGGCATTGGAAATCATTCGCGGGGTGGAGAACGTCGCGCGCGAAAACGGGATGGCAGTGGTGCTGGCGGATTCCTCCGGCCGGCACACTCCGGGGCAGAATTGGCTGGAAAGCGTGCTCGCCCGCCGGCCGGTCGGCATCGTTTCGGTGTGCTCCGATTTCACCGCCGGGCAGCTGGAGAAACTGCGGGCGCGCGACATTCCGCTCGTCGTGGTCGACCCGGCAGGCGCACCAGGGCCGGAGATGCCCTCGATCGGTGCGACGAACTGGCAGGGCGGCCTGACCGCCACCCTGCACCTGCTGAAACTGGGGCATCGCCGGATCGCGATGATCGGCGGTCCTGGCGACGTGCTGTGCAGCCGTGCGCGGATCGACGGCTATCGCACAGCTCTCGAGACCGCCGGGCTCGCCTTCGACCCGGCGCTGGTACGCCAAGGCGACTTCCACGTCCGGTCCGGCTACCGCGAGCTCACCTCGTTGCTGACCCTGCGAGATCGGCCGACAGCCGTGTTCGCGGGAAGCGATCTCCAGGCGCTCGGCGTCTACGAGGCGGCGCGCGCCGCCGGGCTGCGCATTCCCGAGGACCTGAGCGTGGTCGGCTTCGACGACCTGCCGATCGCCCGCTGGCTCACCCCGGAGCTGACCACCATCCGCCAGCCGCTGCAGGAGATGGCCGCCGCCGGCGCGCGGCTGGCCCTCTCGCTGGCCCGCGGCCGCACCCCGGAGAGCCACCGCATCGAACTGTCCACCAGCCTGGTGGTCCGGCACAGCACGGCGGCCCCGGCTCACGACGGCTCGGCGCCGAGCCGCCTGCTTTCCGGCGGGCCGAGGTAACTCGGCCGCAGACCGCCGGTGTCGACCACCAGCTTCTGCACCACGACCGCCGGATCGACCATCCAGAACTTGAGCACGTGCGGGCCGGGCGCGAGGATCGGGTGCCGCGTCGCGGTGAGGTTCACGTTGTCCGAAGTGGTCCGTTCCCACTGGCGGTTCATGGTCATGTCGTCGGCGCCCGACGCCTTGGTGATGTTGACCAGCTGGGGCTCCATGTCGTCGAACGAGACCGCGTAGCGGAGCCCGCTCCCCTGCAGCACGTTGCTCCGCGGCGACAGGTAGGCCCACAGCGTCACTGTTCCCGCGGTGAACAGCGTCATCCGGTACTCCAGCCGAGGACCGGCGCCGGGCGGCCTGCTCGGCGTGGTGACCGGGAAGGGGGTCATCCCGGCCCCGGTCCGCCCGAGATCCGGGATCCTCCGCCACGCCGCCGACGCGGTGCCGACGTTCGCCGTGCAGTGCTCGGCCTCCATGGACACGTATCCCCCGGCCTCGATGAACCCACGGCGCCACGCCACTGGCAGGTCGGGCTGGTGCACGACGGCAGCGACGGTGACCTCCCGCCCGGGACCGGACACCCTGATCGGCACCGTGCTGGTGCCCTTCGGGGCCCGTGCCCAGTTGATCCGCACCGTCATCCGCAACTCCTTGTCCACCCGGCCGCCCCGGGGTTCCACCAAGACCCACGGCGCGCCGGAGGTGACCTCACAGCGGAACGGCGTTCGCCCGCGGTTGAACACATCGATGTACTGCGGCGGCGCGCTCTGGTACGGGCTGAACTCCGGCAGCACGGGCCTGTCCGTCGAGCCCGGCCACGACTGGCCGGAGCCGTCCACGGCCACGCCCAGATCCGCGGCGAGAGGGGGGTCGACCCGCCGAACCGCGGGGAAGAGGACGTCGGGCAGGGCGACATTGTTCCGTTCCGGTTGCTGCCACGGGGCGTTCGGGCCGTAGCGGGCGACGTCGCCGTAGTCGATGTGCGGCTGGGTCTGGAATCCGCGCCACTTCCCGTCGGCGATCCCGTTGTCGAACTTCTCCGCGAGCGCGAGGTCGTCGGCGAACCGGGCTTCGGCGACGGCGGCGAGTTCGTTCGCCGAGGCGCGGCCCTGGCCCGCGTAGAGGATGTTGGTGAACTCCGCTTGCCGCAACGCGTACAGGTTCGCCGATGCCTTGACCTCGTAGAGCACGAGTTCGTAGTAGGCGTCGCGGTAGGCCGCGGGCAGCCGCACGGAGATCTTCTCCGCTCTGGCGGCCAAGTCCTGCCACTCGACGGTGACCCGCTGCAACTCCTGATAGTGGACCAGGCTGAACGGACTGGCCTGGTCGTCGTAGGTGATGGCGGTCGGGTCAGTGGCCGGGTCCTTCGCCGCGTCCAGGCCGATCAGGCGGTTGAGCAGTTCGGGCTTGCGACGCGCCTGCAACCGGGCGTAGGTGTGCAGGACCTCCGCGACCGCGGCAGCGGCGGACGCGCCGAAGTTCGTCTCCGCGAACTGAAACTCCCATGTGGACAGTCGCTCGACCGGCCACGCGGCCGGGTTCCAGGCGTAGTCGAGGAAGAAGTGCAGCGGGAGTTCGTTGCCCTTCAGGTCCCCGACGTTGGCCACCCAGAGCCGGTCGTTACCGTAGGCGACGGCCTGGTTCAGCTGCTCCCAGGTGTTGGCGAGCAGACTGGTGTCCACCCACTTGTAGCTGCGGCCGCCGCCCACATAGTCGAAGTGGTAGTACAGCCCGTACCCTCCCGCGCGCGGCGGCAGTGCCGGGTCGGGGTGCTTGCGAATGTTGCCCCAGTTGTCGTCGGTGAACACCACGATCACGTCGTCGGCTGGGCGCAGGCCCTGCGCCCAGTAGCGCTGGACCTCCTTGTAGAGCGTCCACACCTGGGGCACCTCGGTGACGTCCCGGCCGGTCTCACGGGCGAGGATTTCCCTTTCGGTGGCGAGGATCTCCCGCATCAGGTCGATGCCGTCGCCGTCGGGCAAGCTGACGTCGCCGTTGCCGCGCATACCGAGGGTGACCACGCCTTCGAAGTCCTCGCGGACCATCCGGCGGATCCCCTCGGCCCAGTAGGCCTTCACGGCCCCGGCGTTGCGCCGGAAGCTCCACTCCCCCGTGCCGCCGTAAGGGTCGTGCCCCGGGGTGAGGACGTTCCCGGCCGCGTCGCGCACCGCGGGCACGGCGTGCCGGTTCCACTCCTCGATTCCGCGCATCATCGGCGCTTCGTGCGAAGTGCCCATGATGATGCCGTACTCCTTGGCCGTGGCATGGTTGAGCGGATCGTCCTCGGCGAACGCGCGCCCCCAGACCGCGGGCCACAGGTAGTTGGCCTTGAGTCGCAGCATGGTCTCGAAGACCTTCGCGAAGAACTCGTGGTTGAACCCGTTGGGGTAACCCGGGGCGTGACCGGGCCCGAAGTGGGCCGGGGCCCAGGTACCCAGCGCCGGGTTCTCGTCGTTGAGGAAAAATCCCCGGTACTTCACGTACGGTGTGCCCAGGCTCTGCCGTCCAGGTCGCACGTGCAGTTCGTCGGCTTGCCGTGCTGGGACGTCGGCCCACCAATACCAGGGAGAAACGCCGATCTGCCGCGAAAGTTCGTAGGCGCCGTAGATGACGCCGCGCTGGTCGCTGCCGGTGAGCACCAGCCGCCCGCCGACGACCTGACTCAGCGAGGTCTCCCACTTCCCGGCGATCCCGGTGACGTCAAGCTCGCGCGCGGCCACCAGCTCGTCGACCAGTGGACTGTGCCCGAGGGTGCCGATCAGGACCACCGGCCCCCGCGCGGCCACCCGGTCGACCAAGAGCTCCGGCCGGACACCCGTGACGCGCTCAATGTCGGCTTGGAGGTCGCGAGCCACCCGCTGGACCCCCGGGTGGTCGGCGGAGCTCACCACCAGCGTGGCGGCTTTTCCCTTGGACACCAAGGGAAAACTGCCGCCGCCACGCTGGCCTGCCACCCAGTCCGAGGGTGCGGCTTCGGCGACGCCGGATGCCTGCGCGGCCCCGGCCCCGAGGACGGCGAGGAGTCGCAGGAAATCCCTGCGCCGCACGTCGAACGCCATCATCATCGACCTCCTGATGGGAAGGGTTCAGCCCTTCACGGATCCGGTCAGCCCGCCGACTATGCGCCGTTCGGCAAGTACGAAGAACGCGAGCGCCGGGATCATCGACAAGGCGGTGAAGGCCAGCACCTTGGCGGTGTCCTGGGAGTACTGGGACTGGAACGTCGCGACGCCGAGCGGCAGCGTGAAGTGCCCGGAATCGTTGAACACCAGCAGGGGCAGCAGATAGGCGTTCCAGCTGGTGACGAACGCGAGCACGCCCACCGTCGTCAGCGCGGGGCGTGACAGCGGTAGCAGGATGCGCCAGAAGAAGCCGAGCCTGGTCGCGCCGTCGAGCACGGCGGCGTCCTCGATCTCGCCGGGGATCGCGTGCATGAACGGCCGCAGGATCACGATGGTGACCGGCAGCGAGAACGCCGCTTCCGGGATCGCGACGCCCCAGAAGCTCTCCAGCAGACCGAGCTGGCGCAGCCACAGGTACAGCGGCAAGGTCGCCACCCCGAGCGGGAAGAGCAGCCCCAACGTGAACAAGGTGTAGAAGGCCTCGCGGCCCTTGAAGGTGTACCGCGACAGCGCGTACCCCGCCATCGACCCCAGGCCGACGGCGAGCGCGGTGGCCATCACGGCGATCAGCGCACTGTTGCCAAGGAACGTCCAGAACGCGGCCGAACCGAGGATCGCGACATAGTTGTCCCAGACCAGCGGGCCGGGCAGCCCGGCGGGGGACGCGTTGATCTGCGCGGTGGTGCGGAAGCCGCCGAGCACCACGAACAACAGCGGGACGAGCGTGACGCCGAGGACTACGATCGCCGCCAGATAACTCATCGACAGGCCGAACCTGCGGGTGCCCGGCATCAGCCCACCATCCTGGTCAGCGCGCCCTCGGTGTCCCGGCGCAACGCGAAACGCTGGTACAGCAAGGCGAACGCGAAACAGATGATGAACAGGATCACGGCTACCGCGCTGCCGAACCCGAATTCGTACCGTTTGAACCCGTGGTCGACCAGGTAGGTCGCCATCGTGGTCGACGCGTTCGCCGGGCCGCCCAGCGTCATGATCCACACCAGGTCGAACAGCTGGAGTGAGCCGATCACCGACAGGAAGATCCAGATCCGGATCGTCGGGCCGAGCAGGGGCAGCACGATGTGCCGGGTGCTCTGCCAGGCCGACGCGCCGTCGAGCGCGGCCGCCTCGCGCAGCTCGGCGGGGACGCCCTGCAGGCCGGCGAGCAGGAGGATGATCCCGAACCCGACGTACTTCCAGGTGACCACCGCGAACAGCGTGTAGAGCACGACGGCGGGGTCCGCCAGCCATTGCTGCACCAGGGCGCCGAGCCCGACGCTCTCGAGCAGCTGGTCGGCGAACCCGCCCGGCTGCAGCATCAGCAGCCAGATCACCGCGGTGATCGCCTCGGACAGCACGTAGGGGGCGAACACCAGTGCACGCAGGATCGCCCGGCCGCGCAGCTTCCGGTTCAGCAGCAGGGCCAGCCCGATCGACAGGGGCAGCTGGACCACAATGGACAGTCCGGCGATGATCAGGTTGTGCCCGATGGCGCCTTGGAACACGTCACCGGCGAGTGCGTCCGCGTAGTTGTCGAAGCCGACGAAGTCTTCGAGTGGCCCGAAGCCGTTCCACCGGAACAGGCTGTAGAACCCGGCGATCCCGATCGGCACGAGCACGAACCCGATGAACAGCACCAGCGCCGGACCCAGCAGGAGGGCGAGCTCGAGTTTCTTGCGTAGCCCCGGCCGCCGCGAGCGGGGCCGGGCCGGGGGTGCGGGCGGCCGCTTCGCCGCCCGCACCGGGGTGGCGGTCGTCATTTGTTGCCCGCCGCGGCCTGGTTCACCGCGGCCACGATCCCCTCGGGACTGCCTTGGCCCGCGAAGAAGTTGGCGACGGCGTCGTTGAGCGCGGCGCCGACCGCGGTCGGGAACGCCTTGTCGAAGTACATCTGCAGGTACGGCGCCTGCCTGCCGTAGTCGAAGAGGCCCTTCAAGGTCTCGGTCTTCAGCGACTTGGCCGCGGCCGGATTCACCGGCAGCCCGGCGCCCTGCGCGGCGATCTTGGTCTGCACCGGTTCACTGCCGAGGTACTGCAGGAAGTCCGCGCACGCCTTGGCAGCGCGGGTGGTGCAGGAGAAGCCGTCCCCGCCGCCGAGCACGGCGGCCGGGTCCCCGGCGCCGCCCGGCACGGCGGGGAACGGGAACCAGCCGATCTTCGAGTCCAGCGCCTTGTCCTCGGTCAGCGACGACATGGTCCCCGGCTCCCAATCGCCCTGCAGTTCCATGGCCGCCTTGCCGTTGGCCACCAGCCCGGCGGAGCTTCCCGCGCCCTGCTGGGCCGGTGTGCCGACGAACCCGGTCTGGAACGGCTGGGTGGCCAAGAAGGCCTTCAGGTCCTGACCCGCTTTCGTCCAGCAAGGATCCTCGAGCTTGACCGCCTTGACCGCCTGCTTGAGCGCATCGGCCGTGCATTCACGCACGGCGAAGTAGTTCCAGTAGAACGCGTCCGGCCAGCGGTCCTTGCCGCCGACCGCGATCGGCGCCACCCCGGTCGTCTTCAGTTTCGCGACGGCGCTGTTCAATTCGTCCATAGTGGAGGGTGGGGTGGTGACACCGGCCTTCGCGAACAGGTCCTTGCGGTACCAGAAGCCGACGATGTGCTGTTCGAACGGGACCCCGTACTGCTTGCCGTCTGCCTGCCAGCCCTCGGCGAACTTGCCGACCGGGGCGAGCCAGCCCTTGGTGGGGCCGGTGACGTCGGCGACCTTGCCCGACGTCACCTGCGAAGCCATCTCACCGCCGCCCCACGCCTGGTACACGTCCGGCGGTTCGTTCGACTGCAGGGCCAGCGGCACCTTGGTGGTGAACTCCTCGTTCTGCAGCGGCTGCCCCTTGATCGTCACCTCCGGGTGGGCCTGGTGATAGTCGGCCGCGACCTGCTCCCAGATCGACTTGAGCGGGTCGGCGGTGCCGTTGTGCCACCACGTCAGCGTGACCGGCCCGCTCGGGTCGGCACCACTGGAGTCGGCTCCCCCGCCGCACGCGGCCAGTGCCAGCGGGACAAGGGCCGCAAGGGCTGCGAGGACAGGGATTCGGCGGTTCGAAAACATGGTGGTCTACTCCTGACGACTTCGGCCGAGTAGGACAGGGCGTGACTGCGCCCGGGTTGACGACGAGTTTGCGCGCCGGAAAAACGAATGTCAATCGTTGTCGATAACGTTTTACACGACTATGGTGAGGCGATGCAGCCCAGTTCGAGGGTCACTATCCGTGACGTCGCAGCCCAGGCCGGCGTCTCCGTGGCCACGGTTTCGAAGGTTCTCAATCAGCGTTACGGCGTCGCCGCCGCGACCCTCGCCCGTGTCCAAGGGGTGATCCAGGAGCTCGGGTACGAAGCGAGCCTGGTCGCCCAGAGCTTGCGCAACCACAAGACGAACGTGATCGGCATTCTCGTCGCCGACCTCGAACCGTTCAGTACCGAGTTGCTGAAGGGCGCGGCGGACGCCATCCGCGGCAGCGGCTTCGAGCTGGTGGTGTATTCGGCGGGCGGGCGCACCAGCGACCCGGTGGGCTGGGAGAAGCGTTACCTCTCCCGGCTCAGCGGCACGCTCGTCGACGGAGCGGTGCTGGTCACGCCCGCCGTCTCCCTCGAAGCGGTACCCGGCACTCCGGTGGTCGCGGTCGACCCGCACACCGGGCCGTCCACGCTGCCCACCATCGACTCCGACAACATGCGCGGGGCCCAGCTGGCCACCGAGCACCTGCTGGAGCTGGGCCACCGGCGGATCGCCTTCCTCACCGGACGGCCCGACCTGCAGTCGGCGCAGCTACGCAAGACGGGCTACCTGCGGGCGCTGACCGCCGCGGGCGTGCCGGTGGCCGAAGAGCTGATCCGGGACGGCGCCTACGATCCCGCCACCTCCGCGCGCTCGGCCCACGAGCTGCTGACCAGGCCGGACCGGCCGACGGCGGTGTTCGCCGCGAACGACATCTCGGCCATCGCGGCGGTCGAAGCCGCCAGGGAACTCGGCCTGGACGTACCCGGCGACCTGTCGGTGGTCGGCTTCGACAACGTGCCCGAGTCCGCGCTCTGCACCCCACCGCTGACCACGGTCAACCAGCCGATCCGTGAGATGGGCCACCGGGCGATCACCCTGCTCATCGCGCTGATCAACGGCGAGGAAATCGACCGGACCCACATCACCCTGGACACCCGCCTGGTGGTCCGGGGTTCGACCCGAGTGCTCGGCCCGCTTTCCTGACCCGCGGCGTCGCGCCGCCGGTACTTCGACGAAAGGGCGGACAGCCTTGACCACCCAGCCCACCGCACCGCTCGAACCGTGGCGCGACCCGGCGGCCGACCCGGCCGAGCGGGTCCGTGCCCTGATGGCACGGATGACCCCGCGGGAGAAGATCGCACAGCTCTACGGCGTCTGGGTCGGCATCGACTCCGGCGGGGAGATGGCGCCGCACCAGCACGACTTCGCCGACGCCGCCCTCGACTGGGACGAGCTGGTGCGCCACGGCATCGGCCAGCTGACCCGCGTCTTCGGCACCCGCCCGGTCGATCCCCTGATCGGGGCCCGCAGTCTGGCGCGGACTCAGCGCCAGATCGTCGGCAGCGGCCGGTTCGGGATTCCCGCCGTCGTGCACGAGGAATGTCTCACCGGACTGGCCGCCTGGCAGGCCACCGTCTATCCGTCGCCGCTGTGCTGGGGCGCGAGCTTCGATCCCGATCTCGTGCGCCGCATGGGCGAGCAGATCGGCCGCACGATGCGTCGGCTCGGTGTCCACCAGGGACTCGCGCCGGTCCTCGACGTCACGCGCGACCTGCGCTGGGGCCGCGTCGAAGAGACCATCGGCGAGGACCCCCACCTGGTCGGCACGATCGGCAGCGCGTATGTGGCCGGGCTCGAATCGGCCGGTGTGATCGCCACCCTCAAACACTTCGCCGGCTACTCGGCTTCCCGCGCGGGGCGCAACCTCGCCCCGGTGTCGGCGGGCCCCCGTGAGCTCGCGGACGTCCTGCTCCCGCCGTTCGAGATGGCGTTGCGCGCGGGTGCCCGATCGGTGATGAACTCCTACACCGACCTCGACGGTGTCCCGGTCGCGGCCGACCAAACGCTGCTGACCGGGTTGCTGCGTGACACCTACGGGTTCACCGGGACCGTGGTCGCGGACTACTTCTCGGTGTCGTTCCTGCGCACCCTGCACGGGGTCGCCGCCGATCGCGGCGACGCCGCCGGGCAGGCGCTGAGCGCGGGCATCGACGTGGAACTGCCCACTATGGACTGCTACGGCGAGCCCCTGCTCGCCGCGGTGGAAGCGGGCGCGGTCGACGCCGCCGTCGTCGACCGCGCTCTTGAACGGGTGTTGCGGCAGAAGTGCGAACTCGGCCTCCTCGACGCGAACTGGGCGCCGGAGGCACCCGACAGCGTGGACCTCGACGAGGCCGAGTCCCGTTCGGTGGCAAGGGAACTGGCCGAACGCTCGATCGTCCTGCTGCACAACGACGGCACACTCCCCCTCACCGGTGGGCGTCATGTCGCCGTCGTCGGGCCGCGGGCCGACGCGCCCAGCGCGATGCTCGGCTGCTATTCGTTCCCGCTGCACGTCGGCGTCCATCATCCCGAAGTCCCGTTCGGTGTCTCCGTCCCCACCGTGGCCGAGGCGCTGCGTGCCGACCACGACGTGACCTACGCCCTGGGCTGCCCCGTACTCGGCGGAGGCGACACGGGCATCGCCGAAGCCGTCGAAGCGGCGGCAGGCGCCGAAATCTGCGTCGCCGTACTCGGCGACCAGGCAGGCCTGTTCGGCGGCGGCACGTCCGGGGAAGGATGCGACGCGGCGGACCTCAAGCTGCCTGGACGCCAGGAAGAGCTCTTGGAAGCGTTGCTCGCCACCGGCACCCCGGTGGTGCTGGTCCTGCTGTCCGGGCGCCCGTACGAGCTTTCCCGGCAGATCGACCGGCTGGCCGCGGTCGTCTGCGGGTTCTATCCCGGCGAGGAGGGCGCGCCCGCGCTCGCCAGTGTCCTCAGTGGACGGACAAACCCGTCGGGGCGGCTCCCGGTCGGGTTCCCTGGCGCCGGGACGACCCAGCCCTCGACCTACCTTGCCGCTCCGCTGGGCAAGCGCAGCGAGGTGAGCAGTGTCGACCCCACGCCCCTGTTCCCCTTCGGCCACGGGCTTTCCTACGCACCGGCGACCTGGCTCGACGTCAGCGCGACCGGATCGTCGTGGCCCACCGACGGCATCTGCCGCGTGCGGGTGACCCTGCGCAACGCCGCGGACCGCGCCACCACCGAAGTGGTCCAGGTCTACCTGCACGACCCGGTGGCAGAGGTCGCCCGCCCCGCCCGGCAGCTGGTCGCGGCGAAGCGGGTCGACCTCGCGCCCGGACGGACCGAGGTCCTCGAGATCGGCCTCCACGCGGACCTGACCTCCTACACCGGCCGCGCGGGCCACCGCCTGGTCGAGCCCGGCGACGTCGAGCTGCTGGTCGGCACGTCGAGCAGCCGGATCGTCGCGACCCTGCACCGGACGCTGGCCGGACCCCGTCGCGAAGTCGGGGCCGACCGGGTGCTCGCGCCCGTCTTCGTGAGTGGGCCGGAATGAGACGACCCCCGGCGCTCGCGGTACTGGCCCTGCTCGCGGCGGGACTCACGGCCGCGCCCGCGTCCGGGCACCAGCGCCCGGCTTCCCGGCACTGGGTGAACACCTGGACGTCGATGCCCCAACTGACCGAGCCTGCCAACCTGCCCCCGGCGCCGTTCCTCGGCGACGGGCGGGTGTTCGACGCCGCGACGCTGCGGCAGACGGTGCACTTCTCGGTGGTCGCCGAATCATTAAAAAGGGGGGGG
>NZ_JAYMZS010000147.1:0-19401 GCF_035828755.1 Amycolatopsis sp. H20-H5
CCATGACCAACCGGGGCCCCCACCAGACACCACCTGGTTAAACAACAAGCTCAGAGGGCGTCCGGAAACTGATGTCATGTCGTCCAGTTTGGCGCCGAGGGCCGCGTGACTGACGGGGGACTTTCACACGGTCTGTTCTGGTGAAGGGGACTTTTGCAAGGTTGAGTCGAGGGAAGGTCCCCTTCAGTCGCCACCGCAGGCTTGCTGTGTGCCCTGATGGGAGCCTTCACGGCGTTTAACGCTGTCATGGTGGCCTTCAGGGGCACGCATGAAACGGTCATGGCGGTATGAAACGGGCGAATGGGTGGGCTTTCCGTCCTTTGTGGAGGGTAAGCGGCTTCGAAGGACAGGCGCCCGATGCTTCGAGCGGCGGCTGCTGCGACAGTTCTCAGACACGTTCTGAGGAGGTGTAGCCCGCTGCGCGCGACCTGGCCACCACGGGAGTCGGCACGCACGCGCTGCGCCTGGACTCCGTGACCGCGCTGCGGGCCGCGTCGATCGGCCTGGCCCGCGGCTCGTTCACCGCGGTGATGGGCCCCGCCGGGCAAGAGCATCTTCCTGCACTGCGCGGCCGATCTCGGGTGTCGTCCGGCTGGGCGACGCCGTGCTTAAGGAGGCGGCGCTCACTCGGCATGGCGATGGCGGCCGTGGCGCCGGTGGCCAGGAGTCAGGTCATGCTCAAGTACACGGAGGACGGTAGCCGCGCGCGGATTCCTTTGCCGCCCAGGGGATCTCGCCGGAGCGACTGGACAGGACACTGGATCTCGCGGGCCGCTCGGGCACTCTCGCCGACCTGCGCGGTGACACGGCGGCACCGCCGTCGCGCTCCCGCCGCTGATCGGGAGCAACCTGGCGCTGACGGAAGAGGTGTGGCCGGGCATCGAGCCTGCCGTCTACGGCGCGATCGTCGGCGTCACCGGGGCGATCGGCCTGCCGGCCATCGTGGCGGCCACCCGGTCCGCGTTGCGGGGACGGCCGATCGACGGCGTGGGCAGCGGCGCCTGACGATATCCGCTCGCGGGCCGGTGATGGCGCGGCTACGCTGACCGGGCAGTCATGGAGTGGATCAGCGGTGGATCACCCGGCTTGTACTCCGGGAGGGCGCGGGTTCGAATCCAGCCTCCATGTCCAGTCTCCCAGCAGGTCCAGCCCAGTCACACGGAGTCCTCATGCCGGACGAGCCGCGGTTCGCCGCATCGCCCCAGTACGCCCTCGGCCAGTGGGAGCGAGCGCTGCGGCAGGCCTCAGCGCAGGGTGACGCGAGGTCCGTGAAGTGGGCCGCCGTGGTGTCCGGCATGGCCGACGGCACGCTGAGTGTCGGCTCCCGCACCCCGGTGGCCGACACTCCGGCGTGGGTCACCCTCGAAGTGGTGCACGGTGGTTTCGCGACCGGCCGGTACCTGGCCGAGCTGGGCCTGGACGAGGACGAGCAGGCCCGCCTCGCCGCGCTCCCCAAGAGATCGCCGGGTAGCACGGATCGCGAGCGCCTCAATCTCTGGTACCTGAGCGAGCAGGGCCAGGCCGAGCTGCTGGCGGCTCTGCGTGGCGAGTCCTACCGGGTCGACCTCCCGGAGGAGGCCGCGCTGATGGTCGTCGCGTGGCTGCTCGACCACGGCCGGCCCGAACTCGCGCTCGACCTGGTCAGCGAGCTGCGGCCGCTGCTGCACCGCCTGCGGCTGACCCCACGGCTGCGCCCGTCGCCCCGCCCGTCCGGCGCGCTGGTGCGGCTGAAGTCCGTCGGTGAGGTCCGGGAGTCGTTGCAGGCTGTCGAGACCAGGCCGCAGCTCGCGGCGATGCGGGAGACGTTGCGGGTGTGGCACCCGCTCTACGACCGGCTCGTCGCACTCTGGTGCGAAACGGTCGAGAACGACTGGCCCTGCCGGGTCTGGCCACCGGACTGGGCGGATCGTCGTCGCCAGTGGCTCGCCGACTACGAGGAGGCGGGCCGCACGGAAATTTTTTCGAACGCGCACCGTCATCCGGGGCGCAACTTCGCCCGCCTGCGCAGCGCGCTCGAAGTGTGCGAAGTGGACAGTGCGAAGCTGTCCGGCCGCGACGTCGGCTGGATCCGCGTGGCGCTGGCCAACACGATCACCAAGCACGGCGCCCCCGGCTCCGAAACCCGCGCCGCGTTGCGCGCCGGGCAGGCGGTGGAGGCCGCCCGCCCGACCCACGCGGCGTTCGCCGAGTTGCTCGACGGCAGGCTGGACCGCTACCCGGGCGACGGCGGCGTCCCCTCGCTCGACCCGCTCACCCAGGAGGTCGCCGAGGGCGAATCGCGCGGTATCCCGGCGGGCAGGCCCATCCCGCCGCACCTGCTCCGGAAGGTGGTCCGCGCACTGGAGGCCCCGGTTGAGACGCTGGTCGAGCGGGGCGTCATCGGTTCCGGCGAAGTACTCGCGAAAGTTTTGCCACAGCTGACTTCCCGTCTGCTCGCGGCGAACCTCGACGATCCCGAACTGGGCGCGCTCTACGGGCAGGCGTACGCCGCGTTCCGGCGTCGCCGCGGCCTGCTCCTGCTGAACCTGGAGCACCAGGTCCGGTTCGAAGAACTCCCGTGGATCGGTGCGCTCGAACCGTTCCGCACGGTCCGCGCGAACACGGCCAAGGTCGCCGAGCAGACCTTGCGGCAGACGACGCTGATCGCGCTGAGCGCGTTCCCGCAGGCGATCCTGCCCAACCTCCTCGTCCGGGAGATGGGCGCGCTCGCCACCCAGGCAGGCCTGAAGATCCCCTTGGTGGAGGAGGTCGCGGCCGACATCTTCATGGGCACGTTCACGCTGAAGTGGCGCCGCGCCGCGGTGATCGCGAGCGAGGCGACGGCGGGAACGTTGTACGCCCGCTACTACGACCTGCCCGAGCACTGGCCGGACATTCCCGGCCTGAAACAGAAATTCACCTTGCGCCGCTGGGGCAAGGGGACCGCCGAGGACTTCGCCGACCTCTGCGTGAGCCGTGCCGGGGAAGCGCGCCGGGGGAAAGGTAAGTACACCGCGACGAACGGCACAGTGCTTGAGCAGAGCCAGATCCTGACCACTCACAACCTCGCCGCACTGGTCAAGGTCCTGTCACTGGAACAGAGCGTTCGCGACCTCGCGCCCGAACTCGCCGACCGGACGCTGGCCTGGGTGGTGCGCCGCCAGGGCATGCGCGTCGAGCATCGGTACGCGGCGCTGCAGATGATCAAGAACGTCGCCTACGCGTGGCGGCAGGCGATTTTCTTCCTCGGTTTCTGTGACGCGGCGACCCAGAAGGCGGCGGTGACCCGCCTGCGCGAGCTTGTCGACGGCGTCGGCCTGACCGAGCGTTTCGGACCGGCGGTGGACGGGCTGGCGCAGGTCGTCGACGGTGGCCGGTTCACGCCTGCGGGTGAGATCGAGGGCCTGCGGGCTCGCCGGTTCCTCGGCTGGTCCGTCGGCCCGCATCCCTTCCTGCCTGCCCAGCTCGCGTGCCCCTGAAGGCCACCTTCACGGCGTAAAACGCTGTGAAGGTGGCCTTCAGGGGCACGCGATCGCGCCGAGCGTCACCGAGACCACCGGCAGCAGGTAGCCGACGTATGACGACGGCGATCAGCGCGGTCGGGGTGAAGTGGACCGGGGTCAGGCCCCCGGCGGGCAGGGCCAGCGTGCTCAAGCCCGTCGCGGTGCCGAGCTGGGCGGCGGAAAGGGCGAGGGCGACCCCGGAGCCGACGGTCTGCTCGCCGACGCTGAACAGGGCGAACGGCAGCGCGTTGCAGAAGAACGCGGCCACGACGAGATGACCCCAGGTGCGCCGGTCGCGGGGGAGCCGTTGCCGGACGACCGGGCGATGACCAGCAGGACGGCCGTGCCCAGCGCGCAGCGGATGACGGTGATCTGGATCGGGGTCAGTCCGGTCAGCGCCAGTTTGATCCACAGGAACCCCGAACCCCACAGCACGGCCAGCACGCCCATGCGCACCAGCGTCGCGTGTCCACCACTGATCACTTTCACTCCCCGTCCGGTTGTCCGACCTTCACCATGCCCCAGGAAAAGCGACAGGACAAGTGAAAAGAACCGCACGCATCAGTAAGGTTTACTGCACTGTCGAAACGGGGGTTTTCCCCACTTGATCCTGCGGAGAACCACAGTGACCCGCGGCCGCGTGAGCCCCTAACGTCGAGTCCACTATGGATAACGAAACGAAGCGCCGCCCAGTCGTCGATCTCGAGCTCATCCGCGGGCTCTACCGTGAGCACGCGGACGCCCTTCGCTCCGTACGCGAGTCCAGGCGCGCGCACCGGGCCGCCCACCCGTCGTTGAAAGTGCAGCTCGACGACGTCGAGGCCGAGATCAGTTACCTCCTGCTCCGGCACTTCCGCCCGGCGAAGGTCGTGGAGATCGGCTCGCTGCACGGCTGGTCGACAGGATGGATCCTGCACGCGCTGAAGGACAACGGCACCGGCATCCTGATCACCATGGACCTGATCGACAACGCCACCAGCGGCGTGCCGAAGTCCCTCGCGGAGGGGAGATGGGAGTTCCGCCAGTGCGACGCGCGCAACCAGCCCGCGGGCTGGGCGGACGGGCTGGACTATCTGTTCATCGACGCCGACCACAGCGCACGCTTCGCGCGCTGGTATCTCCGTGACGTCTTTCCCCGGCTGGCCAAGGGAACCCCGGTGAGTGTGCACGACGTCTTCCACCGTGCGAAGCCGCTGCCCTTCACCGAGGGCGTCGAGGTGCTGAGCTGGCTGTATCTCCACGCGACGCCGTATTTCACCGCCGCACGGGCGAAGGCCCCGCTGGTGGCGCGGGCCGAGCTGGCGGACCTCCGGCGGGAACTCGGCCTCGGTCCGGACCTCCATCACGGCCGTGACAACCCGATGATCTATTTCCGGCTGCGCTGAAGCTCGGGGGTAGACCTCAAGCTATCTGGAGGTTCTAGGCTGGAAGCGGGAAAAGCCAAGGAAAGGGACCATCATGACCGTGGAACTGAACCACACCATCGTGTACTCGCGCGACAAGACGGCGTCGGCGAACGCGCTCGCCGCATTGCTGGGCCTGCCGGAGCCGGTCGCGGTGGGCCCGTTCGCCGCGATCAGACTGAGCAACGACGTCACCCTCGACTTCGCGGAGACCGGGGGCGACATCGCCCAGCAGCACTACGCGTTCAAGGTCGGCGAGGACGAGTTCCAGGAGATCTTCGGCCGGATCCGAGCCGGGAAACTCGACTACTGGGCGGATCCGCACCGCACCCTGCCCGGACAGGCCAACACCAACGACGGCGGCCACGGGGTGTACTTCACCAACGCCGACAACCACGTGCTGGAGTTGCTGACCCGCGACTACGGCAGTGAGGACTGAACCGCGCCCGGCGGTGGCTACACCGGCACCCGGTGCCCGATCGGCGGTCCGGCCGCGAGTTCACCGTGGGGCAGGAGCTCGGCGGCCAGTCCGGCGACCTCGGCTTCGGCGGACCGCCGGGCGGCGTCGACGGTGTCGAGGATCGCCGTTTCCAGGGCCTGGGAGTCGGTGGTGCGGTAGATCCGCGGGTTGAGGTCGAGGCCGATCAGCTCGCCGCACCCGCTGACGGTCGCCAGGATCAGCCCGTCCGGCGACTCCGCGGTGCCCTCGATCTCGGCGAGGCCGTCGCGGATCTTGCGGATCTGCGCGGCGAGCTGCCGGAGGAATTCGGCGGGCAGCTCGCCCGATATCTCGGTGTACACGACAACCTCCGTAGCTCGCGCCTGCTCCGTGCAGCTTGCCCGGTTCGCGCGGCGCGGAGGTGGCCGTGGCCGGAAGCGGACAGCCCGCGCCTATCGGGCGCGCCGGATCCTAAGGACGTTGTCCTTCCGGACACCGGATTCGCCTTCGGGACCGGTCAGCTCCCGCTCGAGAAGCTCCTCGAGCTCGACCTGCCACCGGCCGGGCTCCAGGTCGAGGGAGCCGAGGACCTCCGCGGTGGTGGGAAGGTGCACGTCGGCAGGCGGTTCTCGCAGCCATGACGGCCAGCCGGCGTGGCCGACGACCAGGAGCAGCCCGCCGGGCGCGACAGCTTTGGCTGCCCTCGCGAGGATGTTCTCCCGCTCGCCGGACGCCGCGACGGGGGAGTGCAGGAACTGGGCCGAAACCAGGTCGAAGACGCCAGCGGGAAACGACCGCGCCAGATCGTGCCGCTGCCAGTCGATCCGGCCGGTGAGCCCCTTCGCGGCGGCGTGGGTTTCGGCCCGGCGCAGGGCCGTCGCCGACACGTCGGCGGCGGTGACCTGCCAGCCCAGCTCGGCCAGCCAGAGCGCGTCGGCGCCCTCGGCGCAGCCGAGATCGAGCGCGGTGCCGGGCGTCAGCGAGGCGACTTCCCTGACCAGCAGGGCATTGGGCTTGCCGGCGGCGCTGTCACGGTCGTCGTAGAAGGTGTCCCAGAACTGCTGTGCCGTGGTTGTTTCCGTCATGACTTCACCGTGCCCCTGGCACCTCGAAGCCAGCAAGCAAACTTGCTGTTATGGCAATGGCGCGGTGGCGTCGTCTTCCGCTCGGACAGCTCTTGCACGATCCGCCTCGCGGGCTGGATGAGAATGACCGAGACGACGAGCACCGCCGCCCGCATCACGGTGCCGATGGTCACTGCGAAGCTGACGTGGGTGCGCGCGGTGTCCGAGGACATCGCCGCCGGAACCCTGACCTGGGAGGCGTATTTCCAGGCGTGAGCGGCTGCGCGTCAGGGGTGCTCCGAGCAGAAGCAGCCGACGCCCTTCTCGATCCAGTCCTGGCCGGACCACTCCGGGTGCCGCTCGATCATCAGGGCCCTGACCTCCGAGACGATCGTCTCCTCGCTCATCGCCGAGTCACGCCGCCGCCAGGTCTCGACCCGCAGACCCCGCTCGCTCGTCCAGATCGCCGTGAACACCTCTCGGTAGGCTCGGCCTGCCCCCGCCACGGTGGCTCGGGCCGTGAGGCCGGGCCAGTCGTAGCCGTGCCGTCAGAGCCAGCCGTTGGTTTCGGCGAGCCGGGCGGCTCCGGCGCGGGTGCGGGCTTGGGTTTTGCCGATCGCGGAAGACAAGTGGTTGCGTACGGTGCCTTCGGACAGGCCCACGGTCTTGGCGATGTCGGCGACGGTGCCGCCCTCGGCGGCGGCGCGGAGCACGTCGGCCTCCCGGTCGGTGAGGGGGCTGGCGCCGCTGGCAAGGGATTCGGCCGCGAGGGCGGGGTCGACGAAGCGCAGCCCGGCGTGGACTCGGCGGATCGCGTTCACGAGCTGCTCGGGACGGGAGTCTTTGACCACATACCCGGCGGCGCCCGCCGACATCGCCCGTGAGAGATAGCCCGCCCTGCTGAAGGTCGTGCAGATGATCACCCGGCACTCCGGCAGTGCGTGGTGAAGTTCGGCGGTGACGGCGAGTCCGTCGCGGCCGGGCATCTGCACGTCCAGGAGTGCGATGTCGGGGGTGGTTCGCCGCGCGGCTTCCAGCACTTCGTTGCCTGCGCCGACTTCGGCGACCACTTCGATGTCGGATTCGAGTCGCAGCATCGAGGCCAGTGCGCCGCGCACGAGCGCTTGGTCGTCGGCCAGCAGGACGCGGATCATGTCGGGCACACTCCGGTGGAAGGGGTGAGTTCCAGTGCCGGTACCGGTCCGCGGGCGAGGACCCGGAAGCCGCCACCGGGGGCCAAGCCGTGCTCGAGGGTGCCCGACACCATGGCCAGTCGTTCGGCGAGGCCGGTCAGGCCGTGCCCGGCGGTGGCTTCGGCCCCGTCAGTGCCGTTGCCGTTGCCGTTGCCGTTGTCGGTGATCTCCACCCAGTCGTGGCCGAGCCGGATGGTGCAGCGTTCGGCGTCGGAGTGGCGCAGCACGTTGGTGACCGCTTCCCGGACCACGTAACCGAAAACCCCTTGCAGCTCGGGCCGCACGTCGTCGGCCGCGGTGGGCAGCTCGGCCCGCACACCGGCGGCTCGAAGGGCCATCCGGGAGCCGGCGATCTCGGTGGCCAGCGACACGGTGCGGTAGTCCGAGACGGTGGCCCGTACGTCGGAAAGTGCCTGCCGGGCCAGGGTTTCGAGCTCGGTGACCTCGGCGACGGCGGGGGCGATGGCGGCGTCTCCGCCGGACTCCAGTATCCGCCGGGTCAGCCCCAGTTTGAGGGTCATCGTCGAGAGGCTGTGCCCGAGGATGTCGTGGAGGTCTCTGGCGACCCTTTCCCGTTCCTGGTTCACGGCCATTCTCTTGACCTGTTCGCGCGCGGCTCTCAGGTGCCCGATCGTGAGGTTGAGCGCGATGACGGTGCCGAGGGTGGCGGTCAAGCCCGCGAGGGTGGCCACTTGCCCCCAGCGCACCTCGCCGTAGGCCAGCCGCATCCAGCCGATCTGACTGATCGCGGTGGCGAAGCCGAGCAGCAGCGAAAAGCGCAACGGCAGCAGCATGAGCCCCATCGCGATGGCGTAGGTCAGATCGGTCAGGTAATCGGGCGAGCCCAGTAGCAGCGCCGGTGCGGATCCGAACGCGAACATCGCGACCACGGTGGCGATCCGCTGCCGCGGCGGTGCGTGCGGCCCGTATCGCGGGGCGAGCAGGCAGCCGACGCCGTAGCAGGCGATAAGGCCGATCGCGATACCGCTGCGCAGAGCACCGCTCGTGCCGCCCGCTATTTCGGTGACCCGCGTGATCAGGAAAAGCGAAGCGAGGCTGGCGACGGTGACGACGCCCACTCGGCCCCGCGGGCCGCGCCGCTGATCCGTCTGGAAACTCCAGTCCGGCCACTGCCGGGCGGAGAACTCGCCGGGATCGCGTTTGCCCACGTCGGCCATGGTACGGCTCGGGTGCCGCGGGTACCCGGCCGCGGCGGCCTGGACGAGTGATGCTTCCGACATGGGACAAGCGTCCGGTCCTGATGTCTTGATGTCTCGCCCATTCGTCACTCGATCGGTTATGACAGATGGCAGGGGTTCCCCCGGTTCGGCGATGGTGTCCTAGTGCCATGTTGCAGGCGAAGAGGACCAGTTTGCTGGCCAAGGAGTACGAGCTCACCCGCGATGACCGAGCGCTGACGACGTTCTCGGTGAAGAGGGGGCGCATCGGTGCGCAGTTCACTCTCGACGGGGCCGACTACCGCATCCGGTCGCACAGGTTCAGCGGTGTCTACGAGTTGCTCGGCGCCGACGGGTCGGTACTGGCGACCACGGACCGGGTGAGCCGCCGCTGGAGCATGCACGTTTCCGGGCGGGCCTGGCACTTCCGGCGGACCGCGATCGCCAGCCGGGACTACTCGATGATCGGCGAGCAGGGAGAGCGAACCGGCTCGATTCGCCGGACCGGTCATGGGAGCTCCGGCGTGGCCGCCGACCTGCCGGGGCTGGAGCTCAACCTGCAGGTTTTCGCGCTCGCCGTCGTGCTGTTGCGCTGGCGGCGCAAGCGCGCCGCGGTCGCGGTCCGCGGGGCTGCGCTGGCGGGTGGCTGACCGTCTGAGTTCTGTTTCTAATTCGAGTCAAGGAGAAAGTGTCATGCGAAAGATTTTGCCCGCGGTGCTCGTCGCCGTCGCGGTGGCGGGAATGGCGTCGGGATTGTCGGGGGCCGTCGCGTCGGTAGCGCCGCAGGCGCAGGTGCGGTGGGGTTCGTGTCCCAGCGGCACCGACGCCAGGCTGCGGTGTTCGACGCTCGCGGTTCCGCTGGACTACCGCCATCCGGACGGACGGACGATCGACCTCGCGATCTCCCGGCTGGCGAGCAAGGATCCGGCGAAACGCCGAGGCGCGCTGCTGGTCGACCCGGGTGGCCCCGGCCTCCCGGGCCAGCTGGCCCTGCCTCTGTTCACCTTTCCCCAGCCGGTGCTGGACAGCTACGACGTGATCGGGTTCGACCCGCGCGGTATCGGCCGCAGCGCACCCCTGACCTGCAACCTGACGCGCGAGCAGAATGACGTCGCCGCGACTCCGCCCTACCCGCACAGCGCCGCCGATGTGGCGAAGGCGGCCGAGACCGCGAAGACCATCGCCCGGCAGTGCACCACCTCGGAAACCGCGGACATCCTGCCGTTCATCACCACGGCGAACACCGCGCGCGACATGGACCGGATCCGGGCGGCGCTGGGTGTGCCGAAGATTTCGTATTACGGCGAGTCCTACGGCACCTACCTGGGTGCGGTGTACACGACGTTGTTCCCGGACCGCGGCGACCGCATCGTGCTCGACAGCAGCCTTCCCCCGGAAGGGTATGACATCGGAGCGCTGCGGAGCCAGGGCATGGGCTTCCAGACCAGGTTCCCGGACTTCGCGAAATTCGCCGTGGACAATGCGAAGAAATACGATCTGGGCACCACTCCGGCGGCGGTGAAGGCGAAGTACTTCCAGCTCGCCGAGCGTTTGGACAAGACGCCGTCGCGGGGATACGACGGTACGGCGTTCCGCGGGACCACAGCCGCTTATCTTCGCGCGGACAGTACCTTCGCCCTCCTCGCGACGACCTGGCACGAACTCGACACGAACCAGCCGCCCGCGCCCGGAGCCGGCCAAGGCGGAACCGCTCAAAGAGACTTCACTGACCGCGGGGGTTTCGCTCCCGGCTATCTCAGTGTGATCTGCAACGATTCCCCATGGCCGAAGTCGGTGCAGACCTATCAGCGCGACGTCGCGGTCGACCGGATCCGTTACCCGATGTACGGCGCGGCCACGGCCAACATCCGGGCCTGTGCGTTCTGGCCGTCCCCGGCCGAGCCGCAGGTGCGGATCACCGGCCAGGGACCGTCCGACGTGCTCATGGTGCAGAACCTCCGAGACCCGGCCACCCCACTCCCCGGAGCGCTGCGGACGCGGTGGGCGTTCGGCGACCGGGCCCGGCTGGTCACCATCGACCAGGGCGGGCACGTGGCCTACGGTGCCGCGAACGAGTGCGGGAACGACGCCGTGACCGACTACCTGGTCACAGGCCGACGGGTCGCGCACGACACCTTCTGCCCGGCGCAACCTGGCTGACCGGCCCGCTTGACCTGCCGCGGCACCTCTGCGTCAGGCAACTGGTGGGGTGTCAGTATTCGAATCGCCCGCCATCGCCCGTGTTGTGCGTGCGCGCCGGGCTCCTGCCAGCAGGAGCCCGGCCGCGATCCAGGCTATCGGCCACGGCGCGGGCTCGAAGATCACGGCGCCGAGCAGGGACCAGATTCCCACTGTCCACGCGACGAACGAGGGCGGGACGATGTCCCGGCGGTCCAGCCACAGCACCATCAGCCCGATCACGATGAGCGGTACGCCGAAGCTGCCGAGGCTCAGCCAGTACGCGGCGTCGGCCTGGCTCATCGCGGCGGAGTCCTCCCCCCACACGCCTTTGCCGAACCACGCGCCGACGGCGCTCGGGGCCACCAGAGCCAGCGTGATGAGCATGTGCCCGGCTCCCAGCACTACGAGAACCCAGCCACCCCATTTGATCATGTGAACCCCCTCTTTCCGTTGTGGTGCACCGAATCATGATGCGAGATCTACCCCGTTGCCGAAGCATTCCGGTCCCGCCAGGCGCGTTCCCATTGCCGGGTCAGTGCCGGGTAGATGACGAGATAGCGGAAGGGCGCGATCGCGGCCATGTAGAGCTTGCCGAAGGTTCCATTGGTGTTGACGAGGACGGTCATCCGCAGCTCGTAGTCGCTCTCGGCCCCGCGCGCCCAGCCGAGGTGCATCACCGTGTGCACGGTCTTGTTCCCCAGCTCGCGGGCGCATTCGGTGTCCAGCTCGTAGACCCCTTTGAGCGGCATGGCAGCGGTGTCCAGGCCCCGCGGAGCGTCGCGGAGGTCCTCGGGCAGGCGGTCGCGGAGCGAGGTGACCCGTGCGCCGACGCCGGTTGACGGCTTGTCCCAGCCGAGGAGCGCTCCGAGCTTCCACCGGGTCGCGAACAACGCCCGCGCCAACCATGACTGCTGCGCGAGCCCCCCGGCCTCCCGCATCGCGGCGAGTATCGCCGGGAAGTCGTGGGGTCCGGCTCCGGGGGTGCGGAACGCCCACGCGTCCTCGATCCGGAAGTCATCGGTGAATTCGTGGATCCGCCACGGCTGCCCGGTGTACGAGGCCTTGTCGATTCGAGACATGGTTGGACTCCCCAGTTTGTGTACGGTGCCGTACAACGACAAGGCTAACACCGGTTGTGCGATGGCGTATAGATAATGGGAACGAGACGCGCGGCACTTGGGAGGGGCTACTGGGCCGAGACATGCGCCAACACTTAGCCCTTGCGCTAAGTGTTGTTCGTGATTAATACTTAGCCTCATGGCTCAGTATTCGACCGTGCTCGATGGCGTGCTGGATGGTGTGTTCGTCGCGCTCGCCGACCCGACGAGGCGCGCGGTCCTCCGGCGGCTCGGTCGCGGACCGGCGAGCGTCGGCGACCTCGCCAGTGAAGCCCCCATGACGTTGCCGTCGTTCATGAAGCACGTGCGGGTGCTCGAGTCGAACGGCCTGATCCGCACCGCGAAGTCCGGCCGCGTGCGCACCTGCGAGCTCAATCGGGAACGGTTCGCGCTCGTCGATGACTGGCTTGCGGAGCAGCGAAACAGCTGGGCGGACCGCACTGATCGCCTGGAGCGGTTCGTCACCACCCCTCAAGAGAAGGAGAAGCAGTGAACCCCGAACTCGATCTCGGCATTGACCGGGTCATCCGCGCGCCCCGCAAGCAGGTATGGGACGCGTGGACCGATCCGGCCAACCTCGCACAGTGGTGGGTGCCCGCCCCGGCCCACTGCCGTGTCGAGCGCCTCGACGTCCGGCCTGGCGGCGCGTTCGTCACGCTGATGAGCGACGACGGCGAAACGTTCGTCCCGCATCTGGACGCGTGTTTCCTCGTGGTGGAGGAGTACGAGCGGATCGTGTTCACCAACGCGATCGACAGCGGCTGGCGGCCCGCGAGCCAGGGGCCGATCTCGATGACCGCCGAGGTCGTGCTGCGGGACCACCCGGACGGCACCGACTACCGGATCATCGTGCGCCACGGCGACCCCGCTGCCCGCACTCGGCACGCCGAGTTGGGCTTCGCCGACGGCTGGGGCACGGTCGCTTCCCAACTGGCCCGGCTGGTCGAGAGCGAGGCCGGCCGTTGAAACGACCGCCCGCGGCACCTGATCAGGCGAGATCAGTCGGCGGGCCGAACCAACGGGAGAGGTGGTCGTCCAGGTCCCGCTGATCGTCGCCGATCCAGGCGACGTGGCCGTCGGGGCGTAGCAGGACGCACGGAACATCCAGTGCCGCAGTGGAATCCGCGAGATAATCGACCCGGTCTGACCAGCCGCCGACGGTCAGCCGTTCGGTGCGGTCCAGCAGCAGGCCACGGCCCTGGTGTAGCTGGTCGTAGAGGTGGCCCTGTTTCAAGTCGAGGTCGCGCAGGCGGCGGCCGAGCAGGTCGGGGCCTTCGCCGAAGTCGTAGCGGATGCCGATCGCGGTGATCTTCTCGATCAGATGGCGGTTCACCTCGTCGAAATCCATCAGTTCGGTGAGCAGCCTGCGCACGGCCCGCGCGCCCGGTTCGGGGGAGTGCAGTGCCATCTGGGCGCGGGTGTTGTCCAGCACGTCCTCGGCGACCGGATGACGTTCGGCCTGGTAGGTGTCCAGCAGTGTTTCCGGTGCCCAGCCGCGGAGCTGTGCGGCCAGCTTCCAACCGAGGTTGACCGCGTCCTGAACGCCCAGATTGAGGCCCTGCCCGCCGGTGGGGGGATGGATGTGTGCCGCATCGCCTGCCAGCAGCACCCGCCCGACCCGATAACGTTCGGCCAGCCGGGTGGCATCCCCGAAGCGGGACAACCAGCGCGGGGAGTGCACGCCGAAATCGGTTCCGGCGATGGTGCGCAGCTGTTGCCGGAAATCGTCGAGGGTGGGCGGTTCCGCGCGATCGCTGACTCCCGCGGCGGGGACCACGACTTGATAGCCCCCTTCGCCGAAGGGCCGGAGCCAGAATTGCTTGATGGTCTCGCCGATTTCGGTCACCTTGGCGGCGATCTCGTCTCGCGGCGCAGCCACTTCCATCTCGCCCATCAATGTCTCGGTGCGCGAGGGCTCGCCGGGGAAGCCGACACCGAGCACCTTGCGCACCGTACTGCGCCCGCCGTCACAGCCGACGAGATAGCGCGAACGCAGCTGTTCCCCGTTGGCGAGCTCGACGGTCACCCCCTCGGCGTCCTGCGCGAAATCGGCGACCGCGCAACCACGCCGGACCTGCGCCCCCAGCTCGATCGCGTGTTCTTCGAGCAGGCGAACGATGACCGGGTGCTGGATGCCCAGCAGATAGGCGTGCGCGGAATCCAGGCCCTCGGGCGCGGGTTTGGCGATGGCGGCGAAGAAACCGCCTGCCGGACGCCGTCTTCCGTGTTCGAGAATGCGTTCCAGCAGCCCGCGCATGGCCATCAGCTCGAGACTGCGAATATGCAGACCGACTACGCGGACGAACGACACGGGCTCGGTTTCCTTCTCCAGAAGGAGTACCCGCACGTCGTGCAGCCGCAGTTCGGCGGCCAGCATCGCGCCGGTCGGCCCGCACCCGGCGATGATCACGTCGGTGGAATGCTGAGAGTCCATAGGTGTTGCCTTTCGGGAGTGCCTGTTGTCGAGGCGCTCCCGGCGACACCTAAGTCAGTCGCCCGGCCGTGACGGCAAGGGGGAGCACCCACATCGATACAGCGTTCATGGGTCTCACCTCCTCGGTCGATGTCACGGTCGGCTGCAAGCTACAAGCCCGCGCAGCACGCCGTCCAGTCTTTTCCCAGGGCTCAGGCTGTCGGGCGGCCCGCGCCGGCGAAGTCGTCGCCGGGCTTGCGGTAGGTGTGGACCTGCACGGCCTGGCCGGTCTGCGGGGCGTCGATCATCTGCTGATTGCCGATGTAGAGCCCGACGTGGTGGATCTTCGTCGCGGGCTCGCCGTAGAAGATGAGGTCGCCGAGCTTCGGCTCGTCCACATGCGCCACGCTGCGGAACTGGGTGTCCGCGGTGCGCATCAGCTTGACTCCGGCGCTGGCGTACGCCGCCGTCGTCAGGCCGGAGCAGTCGAAGCCGGGGTCGCTGCCGCCCTTGCCGTTGCCACCCCAGACGTAGGGCAGGCCGATCTTGTCGATGGCGAAGTTGACCGCGCTGAGCACGGCCGGGTTCGGCGCGTCGGGGTTCTTGCCGACGGTGCCGTAGACGTTCGTCGTGGCCAGCGTGCGGTGGACGTAGAGCGACGAGGACTGCAGCGAGCTCACGGAGTTCCACCAGATCTGCCCCTGGGACAGGTCGTTCCCGTCGGCGCACAGCGCGCGGCCGGTGGTCAGCGCTGCGTCGTCGAGGTTCTGCGGATCCGGTTTGGCGCCGGACGCGCTGCGCTGCCACTTCGCCCAGACGGCCGGTGAAAGCTGCATCGGGCCGCTCGCGTTCGCCGTCGAGACGACGCGGTTGTAGAAGTCGTGGACCTCGATCGTGCCGAGCGGCGCGCTCAGCACGCCGTTCTCGCCGACGTGGCCGCCGTTCGCGCGGCCGTGGTCGCTCGTGGTCTTGCCGATCGCGGCCAGTGTCACCCAGGAGAGGTGACAGTTCGGCTGCTCCTTGCTCAACGTCACCGTCGTGGTGGCGTAGCCGGTCATCGCGCGCAGCGGGATGTCGAGCCACTGGCTGGTCTTGCTGACCCAGGCGTCGAACTCCTGCCCGGCCCTCTGCGGGACCTTCGGCTGCTCACGCGGCAGTTCCGGCGTGGTGGACGACTGCGGTGCCGAAGGCGCCGGGGCGCTTGACGCCGACGCGGCCGTGTTGGTGGCCTTCTCGCTCTTCGGCGCCAGCTGGATGGCGACCACCAGCGCACCGACCGCCACGACCACGGCGGCGAGGATCACCGGAAGCCGGTTGCCCCGCTTGGGCGGGCCCACCGGCGTTTCCTGCTCTTCCATCACTGGCCTCCGGAAAGCCGGGCGAGCACGAACTTGCCCAGCGCGTCGACGTCGGTGTCCACCGCGATCTCGATAGTCCTGACTGGCTGGGTGCCCGGCTCCCGCCGTCGCCGCCGGTCGACCAGGGTGGCTCCGCGGGCGGGGCCGAGCCCGCAGTCGACGTCGATCGGGAACGACTCGGTGCGCAGGAGGCCGGGCCTGATCGCCTCGGCCACCGCGACGGCGTCGTGCAGCACGATGCCCTCCCAGCCCAGCGCCTTGCGGTAGTGCGCGAGATAGTCCGGGGTGAGGCTTTCGAGCATCGTGCCCAGCGGGCCGGACGCGGCGAGCTCGGCCAGCCACGCGGTGTCGACCGCGCAGCGGTAGGTGAGGTCCATCGGCACCAGCACCACCGGGACGTCCTCTTCGACCAGCACCCGGCGGGCCGCCTCGGGGTCGCTCCAGATGTTGAACTCGGCCGCCGCGGTCATGTTCCCGTGGTCGAGCGCGCCACCCATGATCACGATCCGGCCGATCTTCTCGCGGACGCCGGGATGGGCCGCGAGCAGCAGCGCGATGTTCGTCAGCGGCCCGATCGGCGCGATCGTCACCGGCTCGTCGGCGGCCTTGAGCAGCGAGTACAGCAGGCTCACGGCGTCGCGCTCGTCGAGCGGCCTGGCGGGCTCCGGCAGCGCCTCCGAGCGCCCGGAGAGCCCGTCCACGCCGTGGACGTACTCCGCCGAGTACGGATTCGGGTAGACCAGCGGCCGCGAGGCCCCGGCGGCGACCGGCACGTCGGGCCGGTCGCACAGCTGAAGCAGCCTTCGCGCGTTGATCGTCGTCGCGGCCAGTGGCACGTTCCCGAACACCGTGGTCACGCCGAGCAGGTCGACGTCGGTGGACAGTGCGGCCAAAGCGATCGCGAAAGCGTCGTCGACACCCGGGTCGGTGTCGATGATCAGCTTCGTCCCCATGCGCGTGGTCCCCTTGCGTCTGATGGCGTCCCCGCACAGGTTACGGTCCTTCGTATGACGTCCATGTGGGGTGCGCCCGCTTTGTCCAGGCTCCGCGCCTGGCGGCAGGCCCGTCGCGACCCGCGGCAGGCCAGGTTCCTGACCGCCGACTCGCTGCGCTGGGTGCTGCGCAATCGCGCGTACACGCCCTGGTACCTGGTGCGGTATTACCGCCTGCTGAAGTTCCGGCTGGCCAACCCGCACATCATCCTGCGGGGGATGCTGTTCCTCGGCAAGGACGTCGAGATCCACTGCCGTCCCGGCTACGGCAGGCTGGAAATCGGCCGCTGGGTGCACATCGGTGACGGCAACGCCATCCGCTGCCACGAGGGTTCCCTGCGCATCGGCGACAAGTCGGTGTTCGGGCGGCAGAACGTGCTCAACGCCTACCTCGACATCGAACTCGGCGCGGCGACGCTGGTCGCGGACTGGGTGTACATCTGCGACTTCGACCACGTCACCGCCGACATCACCGTGCCCATCAAGGACCAGGGCATCGTGAAGTCCCCCGTGCGGATCGGGCCGGACACCTGGCTCGGGACCAAGGTGACCGTGCTCAAGGGGACGCGAGTGGGCCGCGGGTGTGTCCTGGGCGCGCACTCGGTGGTCCGCGGCGAGATCCCGGACTACTCGATCGCGGTCGGGTCACCCGCTCGGGTGGTCCGAAACCGGCAAGACGACTACGCGGCCGACGCGGCACGGCGCGAGGCCGTGGCCGACATGGCGCGGAAGGCCAGCAAGGCGCTGCAGAAGACGCTGGGCGAGGGCTGAGTTGCCCCTGAAGGCCACCATGAGGGACCCAGACGCCCCCCATGTTCCCTTCGCTACTCGCTCACCCAAACCCGTCCGGCACCTCGCTGACAGCGAGGGCTCAGCCCACACTTTGGCGTTCGGGTGCTATCAGGGCGACTACTCGCTGCTCACTGCGTGAGTAGGGAGCGCCGATGTACTTGGTCGAGATCCGATCGATG
Source organism: Amycolatopsis sp. H20-H5 (assembly GCF_035828755.1). Classification (NCBI taxonomy): domain Bacteria; kingdom Bacillati; phylum Actinomycetota; class Actinomycetes; order Pseudonocardiales; family Pseudonocardiaceae; genus Amycolatopsis; species Amycolatopsis sp. H20-H5. Next base: position 17,793 of record NZ_JAYMZS010000147.1, read on the forward strand.
ATCTCCCAGGCGGCGTCGCCCTCGATCCACTCGACGACCCGGCCGCGGACCAGGACCGGCTGGAACGGGTTGTCGGCCGCTGTCAGGGAGAGCGCGACCCGAGGGTCGCGGCGCAGGTTGCGGGCCTTGCGGCTGTCAGGGTTGGTGAAGATCGCGACGTGGTCGCCGTGCGTTCCGATCCAGACCGGCACGGAATGGGGCGCGCCGTCGGGCAGGACGCTGGCGAGGTGTGCGAGCGAGGCGTCGTCGAGTGCGCGGCGAACGTCGGGGTCGAGCATCGTGGTCATCTCCTGGCTGGGGTTCCGGGTGGGCTGCGGGCGGTGGTCGCCGGTGACGAGGGTCATCGCTCGACCGCGTAGTGGAGGTGGGTGACGCCGGGAGCCGGAACGGCTTCGACGAGGCGGAGGCGCACGTGCTCGGGGAGCGACTGGAAGAAGGGCCTGCCGCCGCCGAGCAGGATCGGCACCTGGTGCAGGACCACCTCGTCGACGAGACCCGCCTTGAGTGCCTCGGTCACGACGCCGCCCATGAGGCCGACGTCCTTGCCACCGGCAGCCTCGCGGGCCGCCGCGATCGCGTCCTCGATGCCGGTGGTGACGAGGGTCTGCCGCTCGGTCATCTCTGGCGCCGGGCGGTGGCTCAGTACGAACAAGCGGGCCTTCGGGTGGGGGCTGCCGCCGCCGAATCGGTCGGAGTCCTCGTAGGTGTTGCGTCCCGTCACGATGGCGCCCACGCTGGCGGCGAGGGCGTCGAAGACCCGCGCGCTGGGCTCGCTCAGGGTGAACCCGTCGAACACCTGGCTTGGCGTGTCGCCGTCGAAGTACCAGTCGAAGAGCATCGTCGCGTCGCCGAGGCCGCGCCCGGCGCCGGGATCGCGGCCGGTGATGTACCCGTCGACCGACACCGCGTGGGCGCTGAAGACCTTGCTCATCTCGGCGGTCCTTCCTGGGGTTCCTTCAAGAGACTCCATGACCGTAGCATTCAAAGTTCCCTTAGGGAACCCATGTCGCTAGACTGGGTTCATGCAGCGCACGAACTTCGGTGGGATGGCGTGCTCGATCGCGCGGACGCTCGACGTCATCGGGGAGCCCTGGTCGCCACTGATCCTGCGGGACGTGTGGGCCGGGCTCAGCCGGTTCGAGCAGATCCAGGCCGACCTCGGGATCTCGCGCAAGGTCCTGACCGAGCGGCTGAATCACCTCGTCGACCACGGCGTCCTCGAACGAAGTCCCTACGACCGGCGGCCGCGGTTCGAATACCACCTGACGCAGAAAGGCGCCGAGCTGGTCGACCTGCTCATGGTCATGACCGGCTGGGGGGACAAATGGCTCGCGGGCGAGGCAGGCCCGCCGGTGCTTTACCGCCACCACGCGTGCGGCGAGGTCGCACGTGTCGACCTGCGGTGCGCCCACTGTGGCGAGCCGATGCACGCGACCGACGTCGACTTGCTGCCCGGCCCCGGCAGCGCCGTGTGACCGAGACGTCTAGTACTACAGGGCTAGATCTCTAGCATCTGGAGGCGGAGGCGTCGTCTGAAGTGGCTTCTTCGTGCGTCTGCCTGGTGTCCGCGTCGCCAGGCAGACGCACGGAGGCCCTGGTCGATGACGTG
>NZ_JAYMZS010000148.1:0-19176 GCF_035828755.1 Amycolatopsis sp. H20-H5
GAGGGGGGCGGTGCGGGGGAGACGAGGGGGGATCCAGCGGAGGCGATTGGTACTACTGGGGCAGGGGGTACCGGCTGCCGTACTGGTGGTGGTGGCGGTGGTGGCATGTCGTCGTCGCCCAGTAGTTCTGCTGCCGTTGTGAAGGCTGTGCGCTCCTGCTCGGGGACTTCTTCGCGGGGGCGGACTGGGAATGAGCCGGTTGCCACGCTGGGGGACAGGGTTGCCACTACCGGTGGTTCGGGGGCCGGTTCGGGTTCGGGCTCGGGTGCCTCGGGCGGCACCGCTCCGTTCGGGTTGAGGAGGACCTTGCCGAGCATGAACGCGGCCGCGTCCTCGGCGTCGCCGAAGACCGCGGGGTTGATCAGCTCGCGGTCGTACCAGCCGACGCGCCAGCCCTCGTCGACCTGCTCGATGCTCCAGCCGTGCTCGGCGCGGGCGCCGAGCCGATAGTTGTCCTCGGGCACGTCCAGCTCGTCGAGCCTGCTCTGCAGCTCTGTCAACGCGGGTTCCGCGTGGGCGGGATGCTGCTTCGCCGGGACGGACGGTTGCCCGGGGGCGGCCCGGTGCTGCGACGCGACGGGCGGGGCCTCCGGCTCGGGCGCGGCGGCGTGGACCGCCCGCTCGGGCAGCGGCGGCGCCGGGTGCGCCTCGACGACGGGAGGAATCGGCAGGGTGCCGGGGATCACCGACTCCTGGTTGACCATCGTCAGCGGGCCGGGATCTATCCGCGGCCCCGGCGCGTACTCGGTGGTGTCTTCGAGGTCGCCGTGACCTGCGGGCGCGCTGCCGTTGGACAGGGCGCCGTGCGAGCCTTCCTCGGGCTCGGCGTACTGCTCCTCGTCGGCGAACCGGTCGTCGAACTCCTCGTGGTAGGGCTCGGCGTAGTCCTCGTGCTGACCCTGCGCGACGGGCTGCTCGGCGTACTCCTCGTGATGAGGTGCCTGCTCCGCCGCTTCCGCGTACTCCGGGACGCCCTGCGCGGCCGGTGAGACGGGTGGCGTGAAGCCCTGTTCCTCGTATTCGGCCTGGTAGGGCTCCTGGTGGGCCTCCGGCGGCGTCGTCGCGGCGAACGCCTCGGGCCGGTCGTCGTACTCGTCGTGCTCGGGCTGTTCAGACGCCTGGGCGGGCGGCGTGAACTCCTGGTTCTCGAAGTCCTCGGGGTACGAGGGCTCCTCCGCGTGGCCGTGCTCCGGCTCCACGGGCTGAGGCTGGCTCAGCGCCGCCGGGACCGCGACCGGCACCGGCGGGACCGGCGGTGCGGGCGGTGCCGCCTGGGCGACCGGTGCCATGGGGGGCGGGCCCTGGGGCGCGGGCGGCGGCGGGCCCGCGGGCGGGCGCTGCTGCTGGGGCGGGGGGTTTCCCCTGGTCAGGTAACCGGCGGCGGCCTGGCGTGTCGGCTCGTCGACCTCGGGCAGGGTGAAGCCGTTGGCCCGGACGTGGTCGATCAGGTCGGCCTCGGGCGAGACGGCGTACACGCGCAGGTAGTAGTTGACCGCCGCGGGCCAGATCCACTGCCCGTCGCTGTGGAACGCGACCGGGACGGTGGCTTCGGGGGTCTGGGCCAGCCGGTCGATGTCGTAGCCGCGGTCGGTGACCACCAGCGGGGCGCGGTCGAGGTAGTCGAGCAGCCTGTCCTGCTCGTCGCCGTCGAGGTCGGGCCGGTTGAGCACCGGACGACCCGCCTGGCCGATGGCGTCGAAGATGCGGGCGATGCGGAAGTGCGGGCCGGGCTGCTCCGGGCCGAGGCCGGACATGCGCCGGATCAGCCACTCCGGGACGTTGTCCTCCGAGCGCGGGAACGTCCGCAGCTCGTCGGAGTACGCCTGGGGCGGCGGCGCGAGGTGCCAGGTCGGCTCGTCGCGGTTGTACTCGAGGTTGTAGCTGGAGGGGTGATCCAGCTGGTAGCGCGCGTTGAACCAGGTGCCGCGGCCATCGCGGTACATCCCGGCGCGCAGCCTGCCGAACAGCGTCGCGATGTCGTGGGTCGCGACCCACTCGTGCAAGGTGCCGTCCTCGGTGATGATCTCGCCGGTCATCTCGTGGTACCTGCCGACGGCTCGGTACTCCGCGGTGACTTTGCGCCAGTCGCGCGGAGCGGCCCGCAGCAGGGCGAGCCCGATCTGCTTGACCAGGGTGTCCTGCTCGGTCGCGTTCAGCTGCGTCGTCGTCGGTTGTGCCACGCACACATTTTGACTGCTCGAGCGCCTGAGTGCACCCCGCATGTGGGTTTTGCCGCTCAAGAGCAGCCTAAATAACCGTCTGACCTGGCTGGAGGAGGGTGCCAAACATCACAACCAGCTGTCGCGGGACAGCGAGTGGAGCGGCTCGAGGCGGACAATTGACGGTGATGAGCACTTTACGCAGCGAGGACGGCCGACCCAGCGCGACACACGGGTCACCCAGCGCACGCGTCAAGACGGGAATCCTGCTCGCTGTCGCTTCCGGCGTCACGATGGCTCTCCAGAGCCGGGTCAACGGGCGGCTCGGCACCGGGCTGCACGACTCCTTCCTCGCGGCCGTCGTCTCGTTCGGCGGCGGGCTCCTCGTGCTCACGGCCGCGCTTCCGTTTTCCACCCGGATGAGGGACGGCCTGGCCTCGGTGCGGCGGGCCCTCCTGGCGAACACGCTGCGCCCGTGGCAGTGCCTCGGCGGGATCGGCGGGGCGATGTTCGTGGCGGGCCAGTCGATCACCGTGCCCGTGCTCGGCGTCGCGCTGTACACCGTCGGCGTCGTGGCCGGGCAGACCGTCAGCGGCCTGTTCGTCGACCGCGCGGGCCTCGGGCCTGCCGGTCCCCAGCCGCTCACCTGGCCGCGAGTGCTGGGCGCGGTCCTGACGCTCGGCGCCGTCGCCGGTTCGCTGTCCGGAGGGCTCGGCGCGGGCGGCGGGCAGTGGTGGCTGTTCGCGTTGCCGCTGGTGGCGGGCGCGTTGACGGCCGTGCAGCAGGCGGTGAACGGGCGTGTCGGCGAGGCGGCCGAGGGCAGCGCCTTCTCCGCCACCTGGGTCAACTTCGCGGTCGGCACCGCGGTGCTGGTGCTCGCCTGGTTCGTCTCGCTGGCGGTGCGCGGCGGCCCGACCGCCGTGCCCACGAACCCGGTCCTCTACCTCGGTGGCCTGATCGGGATCGTGTTCATCGCGCTGGCGTCGTTCGTGGTGCGCTGGATCGGCGTCCTGTTGCTCGGGCTCGCCGCGATCGGCGGGCAGCTGATCGGCGCGCTGCTGCTGGACCTGTTCGCGCCCGAACCGGGCGCCCACGTGTCGACCGCGACGCTGGTCGGGACGGCCGTGGCGCTGGGTGCGATCGCCGTCGCGGGGCTGCCCTTCGGCGGCGCCAAGAGGGCTTTGCCAGAATGAGGACCGTGACGGCGAAGGTTCTCGACGGTAAAGCCACCAAGAACGCCATTTTCGCGGAACTGAAGCCGCGAGTGGAGGCACTGGCCGCGAAGGGGGTGACCCCGGGCCTGGGCACCGTGCTGGTCGGCGACGACCCCGGTTCCCACTCCTACGTGCGGATGAAGCACGCGGACAGCGCGAAGATCGGCGTCAACTCGATCCGCCGCGACCTGCCCGCGGACATCACGCAGGAGAAGCTCGAGGCCGTCGTCGACGACCTCAACGCCGACCCGGCCTGCCATGGCTACATCGTGCAGCTGCCGTTGCCGAAGCACCTCGACGCCGGTCGCGTGCTCGAGCGCATCGCGCCGGAGAAGGACGCAGACGGCCTCGCTCCGGTCAGCCTCGGCCGTCTCGTGCTCGGCGAGAAGGGCTCGCTGCCCTGCACGCCGTACGGGATCATCGAGCTGCTCAAGCGCCACGGCGTCGAGCTGAACGGCGCGAACGTCACCGTCGTCGGCCGCGGCATCACCGTCGGCCGCACGCTGGGCCTGCTGCTGACCCGCCGCAGCGAGAACGCGACGGTCACCCTCTGCCACACCGGCACCCGCGACCTGGCCGCCGAGGTCCGCCGCGCGGACATCGTGATCGCCGCGGCCGGCGTGCCCGGGATCATCACCCCGGACATGGTCAAACCCGGCGCCGCGGTGCTCGACGTCGGTGTTTCGCACGTCGACGGCAAGCTGACCGGCGACATCGCGCCCGGCGTCGAGGCGGTCGCGGGCTGGCTGTCGCCGAACCCCGGCGGCGTCGGCCCGATGACCAGGGCGATGCTGGTCACGAACGTCGTCGAAGCCGCCGAGCGCTCGGTCCAGGTGTGACCGCGGTGACCACCCCCAAGCGGGACCGGCGGGCGAGGTTCACCCAGCTCCCGCTCGCGCTGGTCCTGCTGGTCGTGGCCGTCGCCGCGCTGCGCATCGGCCAGTACCACTGGCGCCAGGGCGCGGCGCTGATCGGCGGGGCGCTCCTGATGGCAGGCCTGCTGCGCGCGGTCCTGCCCACAGACCAGGCAGGCCTACTGGCCATCCGCGGAAGACCAGTAGACGTCCTGACCTACGCGGCCCTCTCAGCCTCGATCTTCTTCTTCGCCTTGACAATCACCGGCGGCCCACTCTCCTAACACGGTTTCCCAGACCCAGACCCAGACCCAGACCCAGACCCAGACCCAACACGCACCACAAAACCCCAACCACCACGGTTTGCCCCGATCACAGGGTCTCCGCCGAGCTCTGCGAGGTGGCGACTTCATGCCGCGCGCCCTCTTTCAGGCCCGCCAGGGCCTACCAAGTCGCGACGGTAGGTCGCCCCCGTCAAAGCAAAAACACGCACTTACGCTGGGAGTCAGGGGCGACCTGGCGGCGCGAGTTGGTGAGCGCGCTGGCCAAAAAACACAGGCTTCTAGCCGCACCTCAGGACGCAACCAAGCAAGCCCCTGAAGGCCACCATCACGGCGTTTAACGCCGTGATGGTGGCCTTCAGGGGCATTGCCGACTACCCGACCAACGCCGGGATCCGCTGCTCGGTGCGGGCTTCGCGCCGGTCCAGCCCGCCGGAGACGACGGCGATCGAAAGGCCGAGGACGGCCAGTGTGGCGCCGACCCAGTTGGGCGCGACCAGGCCGAGGCCGCCCGCGATCACCAGCCCGCCGAGGTACGCGCCGATCGAGTTGGCGATGTTGAACGCCGACTGCACGGCCGCCGACACGAGCGACGGCGTGCCGCCCGCCTTCTCCATGATCCGTGCCTGCATCATCGGGCCGATCATGAATCCGGCGACGCCGACGAAGAAGATCGTGATCGCGGCGCCGACCTTGCCCTGCGCCGTGATGGTGAAGATCGCGAGCACCGACGCGAGCGCGAGCAGCGCGACGTACAGGCTCGGCATGAGCGCCTTGTCGGCGAGCCTGCCGCCGAGGTAGTTGCCGATGGTCATGCCGACCCCGGCCAGCGACAGCAGCAGGGTGACGTTCGCGGGCGAGTACCCGGCGACGTCGGTCAGCATCGGCGCGATGTAGGACAGGCAGGCGAACACGCCGCCGAGCCCGAACGTGACGATCGCGAGCGCGAGCCACACCTGCGGGCGGCGGAACGCGCCCAGTTCGGTGCGCAGCGAGGCCTCGACCGGCTTGCCCTGGTGCGGGACCAGTTTGGCGATGGCGGCGATGGCCACCAGGCCGATCACCGCGACGACCAGGAAGGTCGCGCGCCAGCCGACGCGCTGGCCGAGCAGCGTGCCGAGCGGCACGCCGACGACGTTGGCCAGGGTGAGGCCCATGAACATCATCGACACCGCCTTCGCGCGGCTGCCCTCGCCGGCGAGGCTCGACGCGACGACCGCGCCCGCGCCGAAGAACGCGCCGTGCGGCAGGCCCGCGAGGAAGCGGAACGCGACCCCGAACTCCTGGTTCGGCGACAGCGCGAACAGCACGTTGCCGAGGGTGAACAGGCCCATCATGGCCAGCAGCATGGTCTTGCGCGGCAGCCGGACGGCGGCCGCGGTGAGCAGCGGGGCGCCGATGACGACGCCCACCGCGTAACCGGTGATCAGAAAGCCCGCGGTGGGGATGGACACCCCGAAGTCCGCGGCGGTCTGGGGCAGCACACCCATCATGACGAACTCGGTGGTCCCGATGCCGAAGGCACCGATGGCGAGCGCGAGCAACGCGACGGGCACGGCTCTCCTTCCAGGGGTCTCAGTGGTGCAGGGGTCTCAGTGGGCGTCCGGAAACTGATGTCATGTCGTCCAGTTTGGCGCCGAGGGCCGCGTGACTGACGGGGACTTTCACATGGTCTGTTCTGGTGAAGGGGACTTTTGCGAGGTTGAGTCGAGGGAAGGTCCCCTTCGGTCGCGACCCCAGGTTTGCCGTGTGCCCTGAAGGCCACCTTCACGGCGTTTAACGCTGTCATGGTGGCCTTCAGGGGCACGCGAGAAACGGTCGTGGCGGTATGAAACGGGCGAATGGGTAGCCTTTCCGTCCTTTGTGGAGGGTAGGCGGCTTCGAAGGACAGGCGCCCGAGGCTTCGAGCGGCGGCTGCTACGTCAGTTCTCAGACGGGGTCTCAGTGGTGAGTAATCGATTACCCAGGGTTCTCCCGGGCTTCTGAATCGATCTAGTCGGGTCTCAAAAAGGAAGACAGCACCGATCGGCCTCGACGTCGACGAGCTGTCCTGTGCCCAGTCCAACCGATGAGGGTGGCTTTGTCATCCCGATATCGCGTGAGACGGCCCACCGGCCGCCGGAACTCAGCGTGGCGCCGCGAGCACGCCCTGCAGCAGTCCGGGGAACAGCGCGTCGAGATCGTTGCGCCGCAACGAGTTGTAGCGGGTGGTGCCCTGCTGGCGGCCGAGGATGAGGCCCGCTTCGCGCAGGGTTCGCAGGTGGTGGGTCCGTGTGGACTTCGTCACCGGGAGCTCGAATTCGCCGCAGGCGAGCTCCGCGTCACTCTCCGCGAGCTGCCGGACCATCTCCAGCCGGATCGGGTCCGCGAGCGCGTGGAGCACCGCTTCGATGTGGATCTCGTCGCGCGCCGGGTACGTGTACAGCGGGGCGGCCTCGGTGCTCATGGATCCCATAGTACGACAACGGTCGAACTTGCGGGATTTTCGTAGTACGGTCGTCGTCGAACTACGACAACCATCGAACCAACAACCCTTGGGGGCAGCTCCATGACCGCCATCCCGCCAGGGACCAGCTCGCCGCGGACCGCGGTGCTGGCGCTCGGCACGTTCGCGGTGGGCACCAGCGGCTACGTCGTCGCCGGACTCCTGCCCGCGCTCACCGGCGAGCTGCACATCTCCAACGCGGCCGCCGCCCAGCTGGTCACCGCCTTCGCCATCGCGTACGCGCTCGGCTCGCCGCTGTTCGCGGCCGTCACCGGCCGCTGGGAACGCCGGAGCCTGCTGACCGCCGCGCTCGTCGTCACCGCGCTCGGCAACGCGCTGGCCGCGCTCGCGCCCGGCTACGTCACCCTGCTGCTCGCCCGCATCGTCACCGCGGTCGGCGCGGCCGTGTTCACCCCGGCGGCGAGCGCCGTCGCCGCCCAGCTGACCACCCCCGAGCGCCGCGGCCGCGCGGTGGCGCTCGTGTTCGGCGGGCTGACCATCGCGACCATCCTCGGCGTGCCGCTGGGCAGCCTGCTCTCCCAGGGCCTCGGCTATCACGCGGTGTTCGGGCTGGTCGCGGCGTTCTCACTGCTCGGCGCGGTCGCGGTCCGGCTGTTGCTGCCGCGCGTCACGCCGCCGCCCCCGGTGAGCTTGGCCGAACGGTTCCGGGTGGCCAAGGACCCGCGCGTGCTCGCGATGCTCGGCGCCACCACGCTCGGCTGTCTCGCGGCGTTCAGCGTGTACACGTTCATCGCGCCGGTCCTCGGGGCGACGGCCGGTGTCCACGGGACGACCGTGAGCGTGCTGCTGTTCTGCTACGGCGCCGGTGGCGCGATCGGCAACGTCCTCGGCGGCCGGGTGACCGACCGCTGGGGCTCGAAGCGGCCGCTGCTGGCGGTGTACGTCGGCATCACCGCCGCGCTCGCGCTCCTGCCGCTCGTCGCGACCTCGGTCGTGGGCGCCGGGGTGATCCTGTTCGCCTGGGGCCTGTGCACCTGGGCGTTCAACCCGCCCATCCAGCACCGGCTGATCGAGCTCGCCCCGGCGCATTCGGGGCTCGTGCTTTCGCTGAACGCGTCGGCGATCTACCTCGGCGTCGGGCTGTCCGGGCTGGTCGGCGGGTTCGTCCTCGACCACGGCGGGCCGTCGATGCTGCCCGAGGTCGCCGCGATGCTCACGGCACTGGGCGCGGCCGTCGTCGTGTTCGGCTGGCGGGCCCGCGCCGCGGCGACCCGGAACGAGGTGCCCGAGCCCGCTACAGTGGACGCATGATCAGCGAACGTTCTGGAGGCTCCGCGCCTCGGCTGCGGTGAGCCCGTCGATCCACGTCCGCACCCGCGCCGAACTCAAGTCGGCCAGGCGGACGAAAGCACATTCCTGCTGGGGACATCTGGTCGCGGCACCGCTGTGGCCGTTGCACGGCGCGAATCTCGGCACGCTGCTCCGCACCTGTGACGCCGTCGGCGCGTGTCTCGCGGTGCCGAGGCATCCATGGGTGCCCGAGGCGTTGCGCCGCGGCAACACCCTGCGCCGCCCGGCGTGCGTGCACTGGGTGAACAACCCGCGTGGCTGGCTGGGCAAGGAACGCCAAGCGGGCACGGCGATCGTCGGCGTCGAGCTCGCCGAAGGAGCTGTGCGCGTCGGTGACCTCCCGGTGGCGCGCGGCCGGACGGTCATGGTGCTCGGTCACGAGCAGCAGGGCATCCCGCCGGAAGGGCTGGAATTCCTGGACACCGTCGTCGAGATCCCGATGGTCGGCAGCGGCGCCAGCCTCAACGTCGCCGTCGCGGGCAGCCTGGTGCTCTACAAACTGGCGGGCCTGCTCTGACGGAGATGACTATCGTGGCCGGATGACCGAAGTGCTCGATGTGGTGGACGGGAAGAGCGGCCGGCTGGTCCTGCGCCGGGCGGGCGAGGACTACGAGGTCATCGAAAACGGGGTCTTCCTGATGGACACCCGCAACGGTGAATCGGAGCGGCTGCTGGTGTCGGTCGCGGCGGACCTGGTGCCCGGCCGGGCCCGGCTGCTCATCGGCGGGCTTGGCGTCGGCTATTCGCTGCGCGCCGCACTGGACCACCCCGGCGTCGGCGACATCGTGGTGGTGGAACGGGAACCGGCGGTCATCGCGTGGAACCGCGACGGCCCGCTGCGCGACGTCCACGGCGACGCGCTCGCCGACGAGCGGGTGACCGTCGTGCAAGCCGACCTGCTGCACTGGCTGCGCACCACCGGCGAACGGTTCGACGCGTTGTGCCTCGACATCGACAACGGTCCTGAGTGGACGGTCACCAAGGGCAACGCCAAGCTCTACCAGGAGTCCGGTTTGGACCTCGCGGCCGCCCGGCTGCGTCCCGGCGGCGTGCTCGCGGTGTGGAGCGCGGAGGCCGCGCCCGCGTTCACCCGGCGCCTGCGCGCCCGGTTCGGTCAGGTCCAGGTGATCGAGGTGCCGGTGCCGCAAGAGGAACCGGACGTCCTGTGGTTCGCCAGGGCGTGACGACACGCCAGAAAACCCCGGACTCGACCACCGCGGCCCTCGACAACGCCCGCTGGTGCGACGCGGTCTGCCGCGCACACGGCTTCTCCGGGACCTTCGGCCCGCGGGTGTGGACGAGCTCGCGCCGCACCCCGCGGTTCTACCCGGACGCGGTGACGCTGGATCCGGCGGCGACGCCCGGTGAGGTGCTCGCCGGTGTCGACGCCGGACCGGGATGCTCGGTGAAGGACAGTTTCGCCAGCCTGGACCTGGCCCTCGACGGTTTCGAGGTGCTCTTCGAAGCCCACTGGATCCGGCGACCCGCCCCCACGACGACGTCGAGCAGCTGGACCCGGGTACTCGACCAGGTGAACCTGCGCGCACTTGGCTTCGATTTCCCGTCCGTGTTGTTCGACGACGAGTCGGTCTTCGTGCTGGGGGACAAGCACGGGAGTGGCGCGATCGCGACCCCGGGTGAGTCCGTCGTCGGCCTGTCCAACCTGGTCACCCGAGGCGACCCCGACCGTGCCTGGGGTGACGCGGTGGCGGCCTTCAGTGCTTGGTTCCCTGGTTTGCCGATCGTCGGTTATGAGCGGGGCACGGAGCTGGAAACTGCCGTACGGCAAGGTTTTGAGGCCGTCGGCCCGTTGCGTGTCTGGCTCCGGACCGGTTGAACATCCCAGTTGGGAAGGCTTGGTCACGGCCAGGTCGGCCGGATGCCGGAGGCTCCAACCGCGTAGGCCCGCGGGCCACCACGCTCGACCGCGCGATAGATCGAGGCCTGGCAGCGGTGAAAGCGATCAACCATCTCGGCGACGAGCAACCGCTGGTTGTCCAGGTAGAACAGCACCCCACTGTGGATCTCCAACGACGCACGTTCGGCATGACGACCCTTGATCCGGCCGTCTTTGCACAAAGGTGACCAGCCGTGGTCCAAGCCGCAGGCGAGCCAGACCTCGTCTTCGACTTGCTGTGCATCATCGGGGAAGTGGACCGCCGCGCGATGTACCACCCAGCCAAGTCCTTCGAGCCCTTCGGCAACGCGTCAGCCGAGACCGCGATCCAAAAAGAATTCAGGCCGCACGGGCGGCCCGGCAGATCGCCTCGACCTGAACCCTTGTCAAGTCGTACTCGTACGCGACGGCTTCCAGCGGCTCGCCTGCGAGCCAGAGGTCCACCACCGCATCCACCGGTACCTTGCTGGCAGCGACTACGGGTGCACCCCAGCCGAATCGCGGGTCGATGATCACCGGAGCCACGTCCGAGTACTGACGTAACTGAAGGCTTCTCGCGAAACCGTCACTGACGTCCCAGTCGATGTAGTGGAGGTAGCGGTCGATGACCTCGCGGAAAGGGCGTTGCCCGTCCTCGACCCGAGCCAGATCGTCCTCCGCGTACTGGACGAAGATATCCACGCCGTCGGTGGTGATCTTCTTGGTCGCGAGGGCATACGGAGTGTCGAACGTTCGACGTACCTCTGCCGCGGCTTCTCTGATCTTCTGCTTCGTCAAACCCAGGTCCCGCAGCGCACGCAACACGTAGGCCTCTACTACCGCGACGAATGGCACGGACGGCCACCCGCGCTTCTCCGGCTCAACCCGGTGGACCAGTGGAGAGCCGCCAACCTGCTCTGCCAGCCAGTAGTACATCGTCGATTCTGGGATTCTGGGATTCTGGGATTCGGAGATGACGGGCGACCTCTTTGGGCGTCAGCAGCGGATCGGTGAACTTGTCGACCACGTCGCCTCCTGTCCTCGTCCATGATCCCATGAGACGTGCACTCGAGCACTGCATCCCGCCCGTTCGGGAGGTCCTACCGAAAGTGGCGGGGTGGTTATCGGCGGCGCACAAGCGCTTCGGCGGATGACCCGTGAGATCCTGGCGGGTATGAAGAAGCGCTCCCTGCGGCTCACCGGCGACGCCGCGGCCGACAAGCTGCTGTCCGAAGACCCGCTCGCCCTGCTCATCGGGATGTTGCTGGATCAGCAGGTGGCCATGGAGGTGGCGTTCATCGGGCCGCGGAAGCTGGTGGAGCGGTTCGGCGGGCTGGACGCGGCGCGGATCGCCGTCGCCGATCCGGAGGAGTTCGCCGCGCTGTGCGCGACCCCGCCCGCGGTGCACCGGTTCCCGGGATCGATGGCCAAACGCATCCAGGCCTTGTCCGAGTATCTCGTCGAGCACTACGACGGGGACGCCGAAGCGTTGTGGACCCAAGGCGGCCCGGACGGCAAGGAAGTCCTCAAGCGGCTGAAGGCGCTTCCCGGCTACGGCGATCAGAAGGCGCGCATTTTCCTCGCGCTGCTCGGCAAGCAGTGGGGTGTGCAGCCGAAGGGCTGGCGCGAGGCCGCGGGCGCCTACGGGGAGGACGGCTCGCGACGGTCCATTGCGGACGTCGTCGACGCGGACACCCTCGGTGAGGTGCGCGCGTTCAAGAAGGCGGCGAAGGCGGCCGCCAAGAACGGCTGAGCTCGGCAGCTCATCCAATCTGGCGCGATTTCGTCGGATCTGCTGAGCAGGCTCCTCAGCGAAGAGGCTGTCGTTCGCCCGATTCTGCTGGAAGCGATCGAGGCTGAGCGGAGCCGGACCTTGCAGTACCTACTCGATGGCGGCCTTCGCGGCTTTCTTGAACGCGCGGACTTCGGCCAGCGTCTTCGAGTCGACGACGTCGGCGATCGATCGACGGGAGCCGCGGTCGCCGTAGGGGCCCGCCACTTCGCGCCAGCTCTTCGGCTGGACACCCCGCTGCTTGCCCAGCAGGGCAAGGAAGATCCGGGACTTCTGTTCGCCGAAGCCCGGTAATGCCTTGAGGCGCTTGAGGACTTCGGCGGCGTCGGGCTTGGGGCGCCCGGCGGTCCAGAGGCCGGTGGTTTCGCCGTCGTAGTGGTCGAGGATGTGGTGGGCGAGTTCGTGAACGCGCCTGCCCATCGACCCGCCATAACGGTGGATGGCGGGTTTTGTGACGCATAGTTCGATAAAGGCGTCGAGGTCGGTGCCGGCGATGCGGCGGAGGTCGAAGCCGTCCATCCTGGTGGCGAGTTTCCAGGGACCGGCGAACGCGTGCTCCATCGCGAACTGCTGATCCAGAAGCATGCCGGTGAGCAGGGCGAACGGGTCGTCGTTCAGGATTTTGTCGGCGGCCGGGTCGCCGGTGAGGCGCAATTGACGCAGCATACGTCTATTTTGCAGCTTGTCCGGCCGCGAGGGACAGGGCCGCGGCACGGAATCCCTGGCCCGTCGCGATTCGTCCGAACGGGTGACACGCCCGGGTGATTGACATGACGAACGTCACAAGTCTGCCTCCGGGAAGTGGCGATCGTCGCGGCGGATCGCCGGAGATGGTGCGTTCACGGGATCGAAGCGGCCCTTCAAGAAGGCGGCAAGGGTGAAGCGCGGAAAGAGGGCCGAGCGCCGCCACACCGATTCGGACCTGGTTGAACGGCGGTCAGGTGATAACCGGATATACTTATCTCCTGCGATACCTCGACCCCGCCAAGGTCACGCTTTACGCCCGATATTAGAGCTCGTTCTTCACCACGGGCGTGCGCTGGTTAAGGTGGTGGCAGGCTTTTGATTTCATGACCAGGCACCGACCGGAAGCAGGCAGTAATGGCACAGAAGATTCTTGTCGAGATGGTGGACGACCTCGAGGGTGGCGAGGCCAATCAGACCGTGCCGTTCGGCCTCGACGGGGTCGACTACGAGATCGACCTCTCCGACGACAACGCCCGTGGCCTGCGTGACGAGCTGGCCAGGTTCGTCGCCGCCGCGCGCCGCACCGGCGGCCGCAAGATCCGACTGGCCGCCGGCCAGTCGGCCAACGGCAGCTCCGGCACCGACCGCGAGCGTTCCCGTGAGATCCGCGCCTGGGCGCAGGACAACGACTACGACGTTTCGGCCCGCGGCCGGATCGCGTCGGAGATCGTGGAGGCGTTCGACCGCGCCAAGTCGGCTCCCGCGCCCGAGCCCGTGAAGGCGACTCGCAAGCGCGCGACGCGTAAGAAGGCCGACGCCTGAGTTACCCGCCAGTGAGCTTCTGAAGGTCCCGGACGTCTTGGACGTCCGGGACTTCTTTGGTTGTTGTGAGATCCGGGTAAGCGGACGCGCGATAAGTGACGGTCAGAGCCTCGAACGTCGCGAGCAGGTCGTATCCGGGCGAACCGGGTACTTACTTTTCGCCGCCCCGCCGCCGGGGCGCAACCCCGGTAATGCCGGGGTGGAGTTGATGATCTTCGGTCGTATTCGGAACCGGTCGGCTTCGATGAACCGCACCCGCCGTGGTGTCCTTGGTAGACAGTCCGGCGGGGGGAAATCGTCGCGCTCGATCGCCCTGCGGGAAGGTCGCCGCGAGTGATCTCGAGCCATTCTTCGAGTAGCAGTGTGATCCGGCGATCGCCCGCCGCGTCCGCTGGGGCGTCGCTAGCCGTTCCCGCCGGGTTTGGTGGCGTGCACCAGGAACGCCGCACGCGGCCGGTCGCCGGTGGCGTCGATCCGGCGGGCGTTCGCCGCCACGAAACCCGCACCCGCCGCGAGCGCGGCTGCCTCCTTCTCGTCGTCAGGCAGCTTCAGTCCCGCTGGGACGAGCGCGGCGAACGCGGGGGACGGCCGGAAAGCCGAAGCGGGCGGCAGGCTGAAGGCGACTCGCCCACCCGGTCGCAGGACCCGCAGCCAGTCGTGCAGCGCCTCGGCTCCCAGGAAATGCAGTGACGACGCGCAGAGCACGACGTCGGCGCTCGCAGGTTCGGCGGCCGCCGGGACGGCGGGCCCGACCCGCCAGGTGATCCGGGTGCCGGGGTCCTGCTCGGCGGACTTGACCGTGGCCCGGGTGATCATCCGCGGGGAGATGTCGACCGCCACGATCCGCGCCGGTGCCAGCCGCAGCGCGGCGAAGGCGGCGATACCCGTGCCGGTCGCGACGTCCAGGACAAGCTCCGGCGCCGGGCCTCCAGCGAGGCCGTCGATCAGGGCTTGGGCGACAGTCAGGTGGAACAGGTCTTCGTCGTAGTGCTCGGCCATGTCGTCGAACAGGTCGGCCGCGGTCGTGTCGTTCACCCGATCAGCTCAGGGACGCGGGACACCCGGTTTCCGGGTCAGCGGAGCGGCCGTCGGCCGGCGAAGCCGAGATCGACGCGGTGGTACCAGTCCAGCCCGGCGTCGCCTTCGAGCCAGCAGAGCAGCACCGGCACGTCGCCGAGGTCGGCCGGGAAGTCGATCAGCAGTGGCGCGAAACCCTTCAGCTCGGCGCCGGTCTGCTGCACGGTGCTCATCAGCTCGTCGAGCTTCGCCTGCGCGGCCTTCCACTCCGGCAGGCCGCCCAGCGCCGTCGCCCGGCCGCCGGGCCCCAGCGATGCGGCGAGCTCGGCGGCGTCGGCGCGCAGTGTCACGATCTCGTCCAGCACCGGCTTCAGCTCGTCCAGCACGGCCCTGGCCTCGGACACGGTGAACAGTCCCATGCCGCAGATGGTGCCCCAGTCACCGGTTATCGGCGCCGCCGGGTGATGGCCGCGGCCAGCCCGCAGCCGACGAGCAGCATCCCGATGCCGAGGATCGCGCCCAGCGCGAGCAGCGTCAGCAGGCTGCTGGTGAACGTGCGGCTGTCGGCCACGTTGTAGACCCAGTGGTAGATGTCCAGCGGCGCCAGCACGCCGAGGAGACCGGGCAGCACACCCCAGACGAGACCGCCGAGAATCGGGCCGAGCGAGGACACCGCGCCGAGCACCGCGACCCCGAGCAGCACCAGCCCGCCCGCGATCGTCAGCGCGATGCCGAGCACGTCGGTGCCCCGCGTCAGCTGCAGGCTCTGCTGCAACCGGCCGCCGCCGTAGATCAGGAGCCACAGGCCCAGCGGTGTCAGCGCCAGCCCGCCGAGCGCGCTCAGCACCCGGGGCAGCGCCCGGCCAGGCCGCTGAAGGGCAGGGGCGCCCGGCTGGGCGGCGTACGGCTGGGCGTACGGATTTGTCGACATGGCGGCAGCCTTTCGGGCGAACAGGGACACAGAGTGCCGGATTGTCGCTGATTTCGCCCGGTCGCGTGACGGCTTTGTGGCCGACAGCCGCTCGCCGGACCTCCGGGGTGCGGCCCGGTCAACGGCTGAGAGACTTGACGCTGACCACTACTTTAACCATCAAGGCCCGTTTAGCAGTACGCTTGTACCGCTACCCGAGACTGAGTACCCAAGACGCGAAGATCCGCGGAAGGAGCACCGCTGCTCATGGCCAAGATCAAGGTCCAGGGCACCGTCGTCGAGCTCGACGGCGATGAGATGACCCGCATCATCTGGCAGTTCATCAAGGACAAGCTGGTCCACCCGTACCTCGACGTCGACCTGGACTACTACGACCTGGGGATCGAGGAGCGGGACCGCACGAACGACCAGGTCACCATCGACTCCGCGAACGCCATCAAGAAGCACGGCGTCGGCGTCAAATGCGCCACGATCACGCCGGACGAGGCGCGGGTCGAGGAGTTCGGCCTCAAGAAGATGTGGCTCTCGCCCAACGGCACGATCCGCAACATCCTCGGCGGCGTGATCTTCCGCGAGCCGATCGTCATCCAGAACATCCCGCGGCTGGTGCCGGGCTGGACCAAGCCGATCATCATCGGCCGGCACGCCCACGGCGACCAGTACAAGGCGACCAACTTCAAGGTCCCCGGCCCCGGCACGCTGACCATCAGCTACACCCCGGACGACGGTTCCGAGCCGATGGAGTTCGAGGTCGCGAAGTTCCCCGAGGGCGGCGGCGTCGCGATGGGGATGTACAACTACCGCAAGTCGATCGAAGACTTCGCGCGCGCGTCGCTGCAGTACGGCCTCGACCGCGAATACCCGGTCTACCTCTCGACCAAGAACACGATCCTCAAGGCCTACGACGGCATGTTCAAGGACGTGTTCGAGGAGATCTACCAGGCCGAGTTCAAGGCCGACTTCGATGCCAAGGGCATCTCCTACGAGCACCGCCTGATCGACGACATGGTCGCCGCGGCGATGAAGTGGGAGGGCGGCTACGTCTGGGCGTGCAAGAACTACGACGGTGACGTGCAGTCCGACACGGTCGCGCAGGGCTTCGGCTCGCTCGGCCTGATGACCTCGGTCCTGCGCACCCCGGACGGCCGGACCGTCGAGGCCGAGGCCGCGCACGGCACGGTCACCCGGCACTACCGCCAGCACCAGCAGGGCAAGCCGACCTCGACCAACCCGATCGCGTCCATCTACGCGTGGACCCGTGGGCTCGAGCACCGCGGCAAGCTGGACTCGAACTCCGACCTGATCGGCTTCGCGAACAAGCTGGAGCAGGTCGTCGTCGAGACTGTCGAGAGCGGCAAGATGACCAAGGACCTCGCGCTGCTCGTCGGCAAGGAGCAGCCGTTCCAGACCACCGAGGAGTTCCTCGCGACGCTGGACGAGAACCTGGCGAAGAAGATCGCCCAGGGCTGAGTTCCTACCGCTTCACCACTGAAGGCCCTCTTTGCGACGTCAGGTCGCGAAGGGGGCCTTCGTTTTTGGTACCACGATGGTACCGGTCTGGTACCATCGTGGTCGTGGCGATGAATCTCCGGCTGCGGCCGGAAGTCGAAGAGGCGTTGCGAGCGGAGTCGGAGAGGACCGGTCGATCCCAGCAGGACCTGCTGCGTGAGGCCGTCGACCGGCAACTGGGGCTGGTGTCTGCTCAGCCTGTCGCAGGCGAGCCGCTGCTGGCGGGCGGCATCGTGCAGCCGCCGCGGGTGGCTTACCGGAAGGTGCGGCCCGAAGTCCGGCTCCCTGCCGGAGTGGACAGTCTCCACCTGCTCGACCGTGACGACCGGTTCTGATGCGCGTTTATCTCGACAGCTCCGCGATCATCAAACGAGTCATCGAAGAGGCCGAGTCCGGTGAGCTGGTGGACGAGCTCGACCGGCACAACGCCGCCCACGCGCTGCTCGTCTCGTCGTCGCTGGCCTGGATCGAGGTCGCACGGGCACTGCGCGGTCGGCTGGACCTCTGCTACGGCAACGTTGTGGACATGCTCGACGACGCGATGTCCGGCGTCGCCGAGCATACGATGGGGGTCGAGGTCGTCAGTCTCAGCCGCCGCCTGAATCCCCACGCGGTGAGGTCTCTGGACGCGATCCACCTGGCTTCCGCGCTGTTGCTCGACGTGGATCTGCTGCTCACCTATGACGACAGGCTCGCCGATGCGGGCAGGGGAAACGGCCTGCGGGTCGCGGCTCCCGGTCGTCCTGCTCAGTGATGATGCGGGGCAGGCCCCAGCTGGGTGTCGCGGAGGCGGAGATCGCTTACCACGTCAGTGCCTGGTGATCATCACTCACGGTGAGGTGATGATGACCATACTGGCGCCTCCGGGTGGTTGGCCCGTCCGGAGCTGTCCGCGGCGCCGGTTGATGCCTACCCTGGTGGAGACCGGATTCCGGGTGGAGGAGCAGACGTGATCCTTGGCATGCCCAAGCGCGTGGTGATGATCGTGGTGGTGCTCGCCGGTATCGGGCTGATCTACGTGCTCGGCACCGACAAGCAGAAGGCGGGCGCGTCGAGCCCCTCGCCGACCGGCTGCAAGCTCGTGGTGACCGCCGACGTGCTCAACGCCAGGGAGGCTCCGGCCAGCCCCAAAATCGTCGGCAAGTACCTCAAGGACGCCCAGCTCGACGCCCAGCCGGGGGTGCAGAACGGCTTCCGCAAGGTCGCCGAGGGAAAGTGGGTCTCGGCGGAGTTCGCCCAGCCGACGCAGGGCTCGAACTGCGGCTGAGCACGCCGCCGCCACGGTCCGTTCATGGCAGCGGGATGAGCGCGTCCTCCTCCGCCGTGAGGATCGTTCCGGCGAACTCGGCGCGGGCTTGGGCGAGCGAGACCGCGCGGTCGCTACCCGGCCAGAAGTGCGTCAGCAGCAAGGTCTTCACGTTCGCCAGGGTGGCGAGACGGCCCGCGTCGGCCGCCGTCATCAGGTAGCGCGGCTCGCCGCCGGGCGGGTCGGCCTGCAGGGTCGCCTCGCAGATCAGCAGGTCCGCGTCGCGCGCGAGGTCGGTCAGGGCCGGGGACGGTCCGGTGTCACCGGTGTAGGCGACGCTCAGGCCCGGTGCGTCCAGCCGGATCCCGAACGTCGGCACGTAGTGGGGGAGCGGGAACGCGGTCAGCCGGAACGGGCCGAGTTGCCGGGGCGGGCCCAGTTCGTGCACGGCGAAAACGGTCGCCGGATGGGGGCGCGGCTCGAGCACTTCGAGTCTGCGGAGCGTGCCGGGGGTGGTGTGCAGCGGGATCGGGGGCTCGTCCGGCGCGAGATAGTGCCGGACCCTGGCGAGCCCGGTCACGTCGACGCAGTGGTCGGGGTGCTCGTGCGTGACGATCACGGCGTCGACGGCGCCGTCCTGGCACTGTGCCAGCAGCCGGGGCAGGGTGCCGAAGCCCAGGTCCAGCACGACGCGGAAACCCTGGTGCGTCAGGAGGAACCCGGCACACGCCCGGCCAGCCTCCGGCCACGCCCCGCAACTGCCCAGCACGATCAACTCGCTCATCGGCGCAGTCTCACAGACCGGCGTGGCCTCGAAGCCCCCACCGACGTTTTGACTGTCGCTGAAGGCCACCGTCTTTTTCTAAGCTTGTTGTTTAACCAGGTGGTGTCTGGTGGGGGCCCCGGTTGGTCATGGGTGAGGCCCTTGGTTGATCATTCCTTCTTGCTACAGACGGAAGATCGACCAAGGGCCTCAGTTGATCAGTGTGCAC
>NZ_JAYMZS010000149.1:0-18870 GCF_035828755.1 Amycolatopsis sp. H20-H5
GCCTGCGGTGGTCGCCCCGCCAGTCGCGCCCGCGGCGCCGCCGACGGCGGGAGTCCCGACGGCTGTTCCCGCCCTGCCGCCAGGACTCCCGCCGCTGGTCCCCGCTCCGCCGCCCACCGCCGCCCACCCGTCAGCGGTGCCCGTCCGGCCGGCCTCGCCGGTTCCGCCACCACCGCCGACCTCGGCGCGGCAGTCGGCTCTCTCGACCCCGCCCGTCCCGTGGGGACCGCCGGTGTCCGCCACCGATTCGCCGGGAACCCCGGTACCGGCCGACAGCCCGTCGCCGCTGTTGCGGTCAAGCGCGCCTGTCTATCGCGCGGCACTGGACGTGTTGCCACCTCGCCTCACGAACACCGCTCCGCCGTTGAGCAGCGAGGGCGCCATGTTCACCGTTTCGGTACCGAGCGAGGTGGCCACTGCCTTCCGCGCGAGTCTCGGGGTCGACGTGAGCACCGTGGCGATCCATCGGGGTCCTGCCGTGTCCAGGATGGCGAGTTCGCTGGCTGCCAGGGCGTTCACCCAGGGCGGTGAGGTGTATCTGCCCGACGAGCTCGGCGACGTTTCGGGTCACGAAGCCAGGGCCTTGCTCGCTCACGAACTGGTGCACGCCACGCAGCAACGTGTGCTCGGCGGTGGACTGCCCACAGAGGACAGTACGGAGGGCAGGGTGCTGGAAGAGGCGGCGGTGGCGACCGAGCACTGGTTCCAGGGTGGGCGGGCGGAACCACCGGCGCTGATCCACCGGCGCGCCCCGGCCGCGGCGGGGACCGACGAGCTTGCCGCGTACGTGCGGGAGATGAGAAACGAGCTCGCCCTGCTTCCTGCGGCCGCCAAGGGAACCTCCGTGCAGCGGGCACAGCCTGACACCCAAACCCACGTTGTCGACGAACTGCGGCGGATCCTCGAGTCCGGCGAAGCGAGCGACAGCGGTTCACCACCCTCGCCGACCGGGCCGCCGCCGATGGATCCGGGAACGCTGGACGACTTGCTGAGTGCGCGGCGGCCGGAGATTTCCTTGCCGCAGAATGACTTCAGTTGGCGTTACCCGGTTGAAGAGACGCGAAAACCTGAGTACGAGGTCGTCGGCCTCGTGGCGCCGGTGCTTGCCGAGATGGCGGCGGCGACCCAACGGATCGACCAGCTTGAGGGTTCGCTCGCCGAGCTTAGTTCGCAGGTCACTGAGTCCGAGATCGATCCGCACAGTCCGCGTTCGATGGACGCCCTCGCGGACAAGCTCTACCGGCACGTTCGCAGCAGGCTGCGTAACGAACTGATCATCGACCGGGAACGTTCCGGCCGGTTGAGTGATTTTCGATAGGGGCACCCAATGCCAAGCAGAAGCATGCTGCCGGGCCAGCTCGCGCAGGGGCTCGGTCTCTCCGGCGACGTCGGCATGAGCCACCAGTTCCGGGTGAGCATCGATTCCGGCACGTACGACCTCGGCACGTGGACCAAGGTCTCGGGGCTGGCTGTCGGCTGGAACGCGTGTCAGTACCGCTGCGGGGAGAACGAGGAGGTCCTGACGTTTCCCGGCAACGCCAAGTACGGCAATGTCAAGCTCGCCAGGGCGGCGTGCTCGGATTCCCGAACCGTGCAGGATTGGCTGGTCGAGACGACCAAGAACCACACACCGCTCAGTGGTGACATCCAGCTGATCAACTCGATGTACCTCACCGTGGCGAGTTGGCAACTCAAGGAGTGCTACCCGATCAGCTGGTCGGTCACCGAATTCGACGCCGGCAACTCAAGGCCCGTCGTCGAGGCACTGGAGATGTCACACACCGGATTTCTTTCGGCCGAACTGAAGGTGGGATTCTGATGCGCGCGCCGCAGCTACCCTCAATGCCGAAATCACCACTGGCAAAAGGGAAATCCAAGGGGCAAGCCAAATTCAAGGCGCAGTCGCGAGAAGGCTACGGCCTCAGCATGCGGTTCAGGGTCACGGTGCACGCGGGCAACGGTTTGCAGGTTCCGCTGGGTGAGTGGTCCGGCTGCTCCGGTCTCGCGGTCAACTTGAAGATCGACGAGTACGCGCCCGGTGGCACCCACGAGGGTGTCCAGCGATTCCCGGACAGGGTGACTTACGGCAATGTCAGCCTGGAGCGCGCGATGCAGTCGGCGAGCTCCGATGCCTTGCAGAAGTGGCTGCAGCACGTCATCAAGAACTGGGTGGATTCCGACGAGGCGGGCGCCTCGGCGGCCAATCCCGGCAGCACCATCACCATCGAGATGCTCAGCGCCCGCGACTGGGCGCCGATCTACGTGTGGACACTGGCAGACGCCATCCCAGTGGGGTGGAGCGGGCCGACCCTCTCGGCCAAGGGCGGCGACGTCGCGCTCGAGAAGCTCGTCCTCGCGCACAACGGCCTGACTGGACGCAGGCACGGTGGTCCGCCACCCGCGATGAGCCCGCCCCGGCGCGGCCAAAGAACCGGCAAGGACGGCAATCTGACGGTGAGCCTGCTCTCCTCGACCGGCGTCGACGCGACCGATACGGACGTGATCACCTTCCAGTACAACCCGCAGAAGGTGTCGCTCAGCAAGACCGCCCAGTTCAGGCTGGCCGGTATGGTCTCCACGGAGACCCGCGAGCAGCAGGCCATCGATCCGGGCCAGCTGTCCATCACGCTTTCCGACCTCCGCGTCGAAGGCGTCAAGGCTGTTCAGGCCACGGTGTCGAAGTTGTACGAATGGCTGCGGGTGGAAACCGTGACTTCCGGGCCCGCGGCGGGCGGTGGTGAAAAGGCCGGGGACGACGAACCGAAACAGGTGGTCCAGCACGTCAAGGTCGTCATGGGCGCGGCAGGCATCGGTGGACACCGGACGCCGATCAACTATCGGGCCATCTTGAAGTCCGTCAGCACCACCTACACCAGGTTCACTCCCGCCGGTCTCCCCAACCGGGCGACCGTTTCCCTCACCCTGCAGCAAATCGAACCGGCCAAGCCGGGAACGAACCCGACTTCGGGAACTCGGGAAAGCGGACGGGCGCACACCGTCACCGCGGGGGAATCACTCCCCGGCATCGCCAAGGAGACCTACGGGAGCCCGTCGGCGTGGCGGAAGATCGCCGAGGAGAACGACATCGACGATCCGCTTCGATTGCGCAACGGCAGCTCGCTGCTCCTGCCGGGGGTGGCCTGACATGCGCCGGGCGCAGCCGGGGCAGGAAGCGCTCAAGGCGAGTCTCACCAGGATCGTGCCCACAGTGCGGATCGGCTCCGCGACGCTGTCGCGTGAGGCACGCGGAAAGCTGGATCGAGTCGTCGTGGACAGTCACCTGCACCTGCCCGACATGTTCGAGATCACGTTCGCCGCCGGTCCTGGCGAGGTCACGGCGCACACCCGGCTCGCGCTCGGGGATCCGGTCACGATCCGTGCGGGCGCACCCGGCGGCACGGCCACCGCCGAGCTCATGATCGGTGAGGTGACCTCCATCGAGGCGATGTTCACCGACTCCTGCCATACCGTCATCCGTGGCTACTCCGCCGATCATCGTCTGCAACGCGTGCGCCGGACCCGAACGTTCCTCAACAGCAAGGTGTCCGACATCGCGCGCAAGATCGCCGAAGAAGCGAAGCTGCCGGTGGGCGTCATAGAGCAGACCAGGACCGCGCACGATCACCTCGGCCAGGTCAACCAGACGGACTGGGATTTCCTCAGCGGGCAGGCCGCCCTGATCGGCTACGAGTTCGGTGTGACCGGCGGGAGGTTCTTTTTCCGCAAGGCGGCGGGTGGACCCCCGGCACGGCCGATCACCCTGACCTACCCGGACAATCTGCGGGCGTTCCTGCCACGTGTCACGACCGGCAACCTCGCGGCGGAGGCCGAGGTCCGGGTCTGGGACCCCTTGTCCGCCAACGTGCGAGTGGACACGGTGCCGGTCGCGGCGTCGTCGGCACGGCTGAACGGGTGCACCCCCGCTGATCTCGCCAAGCTGTTCGACCAGGTTTCGCCCGCCCCTGCCAAGCCCGCCGGAAAACCTCCCGGGCCGGGTCGAGGGCCGGAACCGAGTACCCGGGCCTTCGTCGTGTCGGATCGGCCGGTCGCGACCGGCGCCGCGATCGGGGTCGCCGCGCAGGAGGCTGTCAACGGGGTCGCCGGGCAGCTCGGCAGCACCTTCGCGGAGGCCGAGGGGGAGGCCATCGGCGATCCGCGGCTGATCGCGGGTGCGGGGTTGACCATTGACGGGGTTTCCCGGGTCTTCGCGGGACGATGGGTTCTGACGAAGGCGCAGCACGTCTTCGACGTGTCCGGGTACCACACCCGATTCGAGGTCAGCGGAACTCAGCAACGGTCGCTGCTGGGCTTGACGACCGCGGCGGCGAAGCCGCTTCCGGCGATGCCCGGCCTGGTCTGTGGCGTGGTCACCAACGTGATGGACCCACTGGGCAAATGCCGGGTCAAGGTGTGCCTTCCCTGGTTGTCGCCAAGTTACGAGTCGGACTGGGCACCGGTGACGCAGTTCGGCGCGGGTGCGAGCGGTGGCGCCATGTTCTTGCCGGACGTCGACGACGAGGTGCTGGTGGGTTTCGAGTTCGGTGACCCGCAACGGGCGTACGTGCTGGGCGCGCTGGTCAACAAGCGCAGCGGTTACCGGCCCGGTGGCGATCCGATCAAGATCGTCGGGAAGACCGCTTCGGTGGTGCGGCGCGGTTTCACGTCGGCGTCGGGCACTATGCTCGCGTTCCACGACGAGGTCCGGCCGCCGGTTTCCGAAGTGGTCCTCGGTACGCAGGACGGCACCGTCGCGCTGACCATCGATCAGCAGCGGAAGACCGTCCGGGTGAACTGTTCCCGGCCAGGGGGCTCGATCACTGTCGAGTGTGGACCCACCGGAAACATCGACATCATCGCCGGTGCGGGCGGCACGGTGACCATCGACGGTGGTGCGCAGCTGAACCTCACGGCGCAGAAGGGCATCAAGATCGAGAGTCAGGGAATCGTGGAGATCAAGGGCACGCAAGTCAAGCTGAACTAGGAGAACGATGTGACCACCGACTTCACCGGCGCGGGGTGGACCTACCCGCTCGATTTCACCGCGAGTCGCGAGGTCGCGCTGGCCAAGGGAACCCGCAAGCTCGAGCAGGCCATGCGACTGATCCTCGCCACCTATCCAGGTGAACGGCCCATGCGTCCCAACTTCGGCGCCCGCCTTCGCGACTTCGTCTTTCGCGGGGCGACCTTGGACAACGCCGCCGCACTGTCGGAGGAAGTGCGGCGCGCGTTGGACTTCTGGGAACCGCGAGTCGAGATCGACGGCGTCGAGGTGTATCCGGACGAGGACAGCGCGAACCTGCTCTACATCGACGTCCGGTACGTGGTGAAGGCGACGAACGACCACCGGAACCTGGTGTTCCCCTTCTACACCATTCCCGAGCATGGGGAGGAGGACTGATGGCGCTCCCGACTCCCCACCTCGACGACCGGAGCTTCCAGGATCTCGTCGACGAAGCCAAGCGGATGGTCATGCGCCGCTGTCCGGAGTGGACAGACCACAACGTCTCCGATCCCGGCATCACCCTGATCGAGACGTTCGCCTACATGACCGACCAATTGCTGTACCGGCTCAACCGGATCCCGGACCGGCAGTATGTGAAGTTCCTCGATCTGCTCGGGTTGCGCATTCTTCCCCCGACTCCGGCGCGCACGCCGATCACCTTCTGGCTCTCGACACCGGCCGGCACTCCGCTGTCGATTCCCTCGGGGACCGAAGTCGGCACCATCCGTACCGAGAACGACGAGGCGATCGTGTTCTCACTGTGCGACGAACTGGACATCCGGCCGTGCGAGCTACGTTATGTGCGCACCAAAGAGGCAACCGAGCAGGAGTCGGTGAACCGCACCCAGCGGGTGGAAACCAAGATCGCGTTCGCCGCGTTCGGCGACGAGCCGACGGTCGGCGATGCCCTTCTTGTGGGCTTGAGCGAGCCTGTCGCGTGCTGCGCGGTGCGGCTCGACTTCGCCGGGGCCACCAAGGGCGTCGGAGTCAATCCGAAGCACCCACCGCTGGTGTGGGAGGCGTGGACGGGGGAGGAGTGGACCGAATGCCTGGTCACGCTGGACGAGACCGGGGGCCTGAACACCTCCGGCGCGATCATCCTGCACGTCCCGGCCGGGCACCTGGCCAGCGTGGTGGACGAGGACCGGGCCGGTTGGCTGCGCGCGAGGGTGGTCGCGCCGCGCGAAGGTCAGCCGTCCTACAGCGCCTCACCTTCGGTTGACGGGCTTGCCGCGTGCACGGTGGGCGGAACCGGCGACGCCATCAACGCCGAGATCGTCATGAACGAGGTGCTCGGCGAGTCGGAAGGCGTGGCGGGCCAAGTCTTCTCGCTGTCGTCCGGGCCCGCGCTGGCAGGCGTGGTGGACGCGGTCGTCGAGGTCAGCGGCGAGGATGGCTGGACGCGGTGGCGTGCGGTCGACCACTTCGCCACGAGCGGAGCCGCCGACCGCCATTTCGTGCTCGACTCGTTCGCCGGTGAGGTCATGTTCGGCCCGGTGGTGCGGAATCAGGACGGCAGTTTGGCGCACCACGGCGCGATACCGGACAAGGGCGCCACCGTCCGCATCAGGGAGTACGCGACGGGTGGTGGCTCGCAGGGCAATGTCGGCGCGGGTGCGGTTCGCACCCTGAAATCGTCCATCCCCTTCGTTTCGGAGGTGGAGAATCTCCATCCCGCACACGGCGGCGTGGACGGCGAAACCCTGGACGAAGCGAAGAGCCGCGGACCCTTGCTGTTGCGGACCCGAGATCGCGCGGTGACCGCTGAGGACTACGAGGTCTTCGCCCGTGA
This sequence comes from Amycolatopsis sp. H20-H5, assembly GCF_035828755.1. Taxonomy (NCBI): domain Bacteria; kingdom Bacillati; phylum Actinomycetota; class Actinomycetes; order Pseudonocardiales; family Pseudonocardiaceae; genus Amycolatopsis; species Amycolatopsis sp. H20-H5. The sequence goes on from NZ_JAYMZS010000149.1 coordinate 6,795, forward strand.
CGCGGCACCGGAACTGGCGCGGGTGCGCTGTCTCACCGCGGGGGAGGCGGAGGTCGCCGCGGGTGCGGTCAAGGTGCTGGTGGTGCCCGCTGCGGCGGCTGAAGAGGGGCGCATCCGCTTCGCCGATCTGGTGCCGTCGCCGGCGATCCTCGAACGGATCGCGAATCGCCTGGACGAGGTTCGGCTGATCGGCACCCGGGTCGTGGTGGAACCACCCCGGTACCGGGGGGTGACGGTCGTCGCGCGGTTGATCGCCCGGCCGCGCGTCGCGGTCGGGCGGGTGCGGGAAGAGGCGACTGCCGCGCTCTACCGTTTTCTCGATCCGCTGCCCGGCGGGGGACCGGACGGCGCCGGATGGCCCTTCGGCCGCCCGGTGCTCTCCGGCGACATCTATGCCGTGCTGCAACAGGTGCGCGGCCTGGAACTGGTCGAGGACGTCCGCCTGTTCACGGCGAACCCGGTGACCGGGGAGCGCGGTGCCGAGACCCACCGGATCGACCTGGAACCCAACAGCTTGATCTTCTCGTTCGAGCACAAGGTCCGGGTCGAGGGGCGCTGATGGTTCGCACGCGGGATGTGGTGAGAGGTGGTGAGTGGCGATGATCGTCTGTAGTGACTGCGGGTTCCGCAACGACACCAAGGACGCGTTCTGCGGCTCCTGCGGGAGTTTCCTGGAGTGGTCCGGCGAGAAGGTGGAGACCAAGGTCTCCGCCGAGCTGGTCGCGGAAGCCGAGGAGGAAGCCGCCGCTCCACGGCGCGGCTTGGTGCAGCGAATCCAGAGTTCGGTCAACACGGTGCTGGGTGGCCCGACGCGCATGGCCAAGGACGGCGGAGCGATGGCGAGGCCAGGTCTCGGCGGTGGTCTCGGCGGTGGTCTTGGCGGTGGTCTTGGCGCCCGCCCACCTGGGCTTCCCGGTGGTCCTCCCGGGATGCCGAAGCCGCCGGGGCCACCGGGAATGGGGAAGCCGCCTGGTCCTCCGGGGCTGCCGCCGAGGCCGACCGGCCCGCCGAGTATGCCGAGGCCGCCTGGCCCGCCGAGTATGCCTGGCCCGCCGAGTATGCCGAAGCCGCCTGCTGCCCTGGGTGCGCCGAGTCCACCCGCAGCCCCGAGTATTCCGAAACCACCCGTGGCACCACGCACACCGTCGCCGCCCCCTCGTCCTCCGTCGTGGGCCGATGACGATCCGGCGATGCCGCCGGAACCGCCATCGCCGCCCGCCGCCGTGCCACCGGTTCGACCGAGGCCCCCGCTGCCGCCGAAACCACCGGTTCCCCCCGGTTCGACGCCGGTGGCGGACGCTTCCGCGGCTGACTGGGGTGGGCTCGACACCCTGAAACCCGGTCAAGCGGAAACCGACATCGCCAAATTGGTCGCGCCGGTGGTCGGCGACCCTCCGTCGAGGTCCGATGACCAGGCACGGCTGGACGAGATGCTGCCGCAGGCCGCGCAGCAGCGAGTCGCGCCCGTACGAAAGCAAGGGCCGACCCGCAAGCTCAACCCTGGCGACCTGGTGTGCGGCGAGTGCGGGGAGGGCAACCGTCCGCCACGCAAGTTCTGCCACCGGTGCGGGACCTCCCTGCTTCAAGCCGAGCAGGTCCGCGCGTCGTGGTGGCGACGCGTCTTCCGTCGCCGCACGAAGGTCAAGAAGGCTGGAACTCGGCCGAAGACACGAGGCGCCGGGTCGAAGATCGACCTGCGTGCGGTGTTCCGGAAGATCCGCGGAGTCGCCGCGGTGGCCGTGATCTTGAGTGGCATGCTGTTCGGCTTCTACCCACCTTTCCGCACCTATGTGCTAAGCCAGGCCCAATCGATCAAGGAGGCGGTGGTGAACGTGCTGCCGAGTCCGGAGTCGGCGGTGCGCCCCGCCTCGGTCGTGGCGGCCGCTGCCTTGCCCGAGCACCCGGCCAAGGCAGCCTTCGACCTGGCCACGAACACCTACTGGGCAGCACCGTGGGCCACCGGCACCCCGCCGAAGCTGACGGTGGACCTCGGCAAGACCGTTGCCCTGCGCAAACTGATCATCACGGCTGGGGCGGGCGCCGCCTTCACCAGCAACCACCGGCCCGCTCGGCTGCTTCTCACGTACTCGAACGAGCGCAGTGAGTCGATCGCCGTGCCGGACTCCCCGAAACCGCAGGAGATCGAACTGAAGGACGGGCTCGGCGTGCGAACCCTCACCGTCGAGGTGCTGGAGGTGCACCAGGGCACCGACGCGAGCGCGGTGGCCATCACCGAGATCGAGTTCTTCGGCGTCGGCTGACTCCACGAGTGGCCTACGCCGAAGAGGGAAAGAAAGGAATGACGGATGCGGGTGGCGGCACCAGACCTGGGCACTCCTTATCCGCTGGGCACGCTGCTGCCCCCGGTGCTGCAGGAGGACGCCGTCGCGATGCGGATCACGGCCGCGTTGGACGAGGTGCTGGCCCCCGTGATCGCCACCCTCGATTGTCTTTGGTGCTACATCGATCCCGCGCTGGCGCCGCCGGACTTCCTCGACTGGCTGGCCGGTTGGGTCGGCATGTCCCTCGACGAGAACTGGTTGATCGAACACCGGCGCGCGACGGTGGCCCGCGCGGTCGAGCTGCACCGTGCCCGTGGAACGGTCCGTGGGCTGCGGGTCTACCTCGAGTCGGCCACCGGTGCGGGGATAGAAATCGTCGACTCGGGCGGTGTGGCGGTGTCCACCACTCCTGACTGCGCACTGCCTGGCAATGCCGATCTCCGGGTCGTTGTCCGGGTGTCTTCCCGTCCCGGCGACGTCGATCTCCCGACCGTTGAGAAGCTGGTCGCCGAGGCGAAACCGGCTCATGTCCTGCACGAGGTCCAGCTGGTGGACGACGAGCGGGCCAGGCTTGATGCACGTTAAGGCAACGGTGCAGCGGATAGGTGCCTGATAAGGATGCTGCGGAGACTGTCGTTCGTACCAGCTGACCAGCGGGGAGGACGACCGATGACCGCACGAATTCCCACCTTTGTCCGAAGTCTCGACATGATTTCGGCGGCAGGGCTCATCGCCACCTTGCGCACCTGTCCCGACGTGGAGATCGTCGGCGAGGAAGACATCGACTCCGGGACCGTGAGTGTCATCGCGGCGACCGCACTCGACGAGCTGACCATCGAGCTGATCAGGGATGTTCGTGTCCTTGGCTGCCGCCAGTTCGTGTTGATCAGCAGTGTGGAGCAGGACATGATGCTGATGAACGCCGTTGAGCTCGGGGTATGTGCCGTCGCCGGGCGGTCCGAAGCGACGGCCAGCCGGCTTGTCCAGCTCCTGCGCGTCGCGGCGGAAGGCGAGGCGACCATGCCGGCGAATGTTCTCGGCAGGCTGCTCAAGCACGTATCCCGCCTGCAGCACGACGTGCTGGCGCCGCAGGGGTTGAACGTCGTCGGTTTGTCCGAACGGGAGACCGAGATGTTGCGGCTGGTGTCGCGCGGGCTGAGTACTCGCGAGATCGCGGGCGAACTGAACTACTCGGAACGCACGGTGAAGAACGTCCTCCACGGCGTCACCGCTAGGTTCCAGTTGCGCAACAGGTCGCACGCCGTGGCCTACGCGCTGCACGAGGGACTGATCTGAGCGGCTCGACGGTGCCCGGAGATGCAACTCTCCTCGCCCCAAGTGCTGGGCCCGAATGACCTCGGTGGCGCCGTTCGCACGGCGGACACTGTGGTGGTGGATCGAGTTGATGACTGTTGCCGGGTGCGGAGGCCTGCTCAGCGAGCTTGGTGGAAAACTATCTGAAAGGGACAAAAGACGATGACTACGGTGATTGATGTCACGGGGTTCGAGCCCGCCTACGCTGGAACGCCCTGGTGGGACTTTCTCGACCTTGAAAGTGCGGAATTCGCCGCCAACTGGGCCCTGCAGGCGATGAAGATCACCACCGTCGGACTTCAGGCCCAGGAAAGGACGAGCGCGACCTGGGACGAATTCGAGCTGCAGCTTATGGCCACGTTCGAAAATCGCCAGTGGCAGCTCAACGCGATTGTGCAGCGTCTGCTCCAAGCCGCGAAGAAGCTGGAGTCGGCGAATGTCATGCTGCTGACCGACGAGCATTGGGTCTATGCCGGCGACGAGGCGTGCCAAGCGCTGAAAACCTGGCCTGGGCAAGTGGAAGACCTGCTCCTTCTGGCGCAGAGCATCGGGGTGGATCCGGTGGAATACGAATGGGTGGCAGCTGCGGAACCGGAGGTCGCAGCCGAGGAATCGGAGGTCGCGGCCGAGCAGCCGGAGTTCGCGAGAGACTTCGCCCGCTACCTCACCTGGCACTTGAGCGCGAGCAGCGGCTTGCCGGATGCCGCGACGGTCGGCTCGTGGTTCGGCAAGGATCTCCTCCCTGAGGCTATTGTGGCCCGGTTCGATGCCGATTTTCCCCAGGGGGTAACCACCTCGGACGGCACCGTCCTGTCGATCCAGGACGTTGGCGTTTTCTACCTTGGGGCGCAAAACTGGGCGAAGACGAATCTGCTCCAGGACGAGACGCTCGACGAAGAGCAGACGCAGCATGTCATCGAGAAGGATCTCGATCCGAAATTCGTCCAGGAGATCCTCAGTTACTTCAGTAGTGACGAGCCGTTGAAAGATGCGGAGATGGCGAGGGTCAAGGAAGCGATCGATGCGGGCATCATCACCTTCGAGGACGACTGATCGGCACCTCGGTGCACGCAAACCCGTCAGCATGTCCGGCGGTGGGTCCTTCCCCTGAATTAGGAGGTCACGATGGTGGTGCCGGTCGACCCGATCAGCACAGCACTCGCACCATTCACTGCCGCGAACGCAGCGTCCAACGTCGTCATCAACTCTCTCAATGCTTCCAGGGAGTTCTCGACGGTTGCGAAGTATCACCGGTTCGAGCTTACTGAGATTGCGGGCTATTCGACGCAGGACTTGGACGGGGAAATAGAGGGCAGGCAGGTAAAGTACAGCATGGCACTGGCGAGGGGGCGCGATTTCAGGACCCATATTCACTATCGCCGCCACTGTAGCGTGGCGGGCGTACGCTGTCTTCGGCATCATCTGGTTCTGCAGTTGACGGGATCGATGGCGCCGTACGTTGTGGTCGATCCGGCCAATCCGGTAACCGGCCCGATCGCGCGCGGGCCACGGGGGCCGATCTACGGATTTCACAACGTTCGCCTCGTGCTCGGCCCAAATCCAGGGTTGAAAACCCACCCGTTCAGCAAGTTCAATGAGGAATCGCAACTTCTTTTTGGCGCCGAGTTTTACGCGTCTGACGGGTATATCGAGCTCGGGTGGAAAGCCGTCAGTGGCGGTTTTGGCATCGGCGGTGTTCCGCTCGCGGTCACCAAGGCCAAGAACGGCCTTTTCCGGCTCGGCGAAGGTGCCGTGCTGACACCCGTCGACGCGGACACCTGGAAGTACTTCGAAATTCACCCGATCACGGTCCCGGCTCCCTTTGACGACGAGCCGGCTGCCGAGGCGCGGGAAGTCGAGGAGCGGCGTATCGGCCCACGTCAACCTCGGGTCAAGGGGGACAGACGCGCTCAGCAGCCCCGCGGAAGGCAGCGGCAGGTGGCTGACCCGCCGGACCGCACGGCTGATGCTGGGGAGAGCCTTGGCGGTGCGCCGGAGGCTCCGCACCAGCAAAAGGGCACTCGTCGAAGAATCTCGAAGCTGTTTCGCCGGAAGAAGAAGTAAGTGAGGTCGGATCATGAAGCCACTCGGCGAAGTCGAGCGCGACATGTTGCTCCTGGACGCCAAGGCGCTGTTGCTCGAGTGGCGACGGCAGGTCGCGCCGGGCGTGTCACTGGGGGAGGTGGCCGGTGCGGACAGCAAGTGGACCACGGGAATTCATCGGGAGTACCTCCTAGAGATCACTGACCGCCTTGGCGGGGACGACGTGACCCCGGCGAGGTTCCCGCCGGGGCTGGCCGGGGAGGTCCTCCGCGAGGTGCTCGGCCGGGTCGAGGGCAGGGAAAAGGGAAAGGAAACAGCGCCCTTACCCACTCTCGACGACGGTGAATCCGAGGCGGGAACCTTCGTCGTAGATAGCGATACGGATTCCGAGGAAGGAAGTTTCATCGTCAACGATGACGATGATGATGACGACGACGAATCGGCAAGTCCCGCGTTCATGGACCACGATCTCACCTTCGCATCGCCAGGAGACTTTCGCGAGCATCTTCGCGCGAAAATGCCGTTGAAGGGTTTCATCCTGTCCAGCCGGAACACCTGCAAAGGCTTTGTGGCCCGCTCGGTCGACCATGGTGGGATCCCGGTCCCCGGTATGGTGAACACAGGCGCGTTCCCGCAGTTCTCTTTCCCCGACGTGATCAAGGGCCAGCTCGTCAACGACACCTTCAACACCAGGTTCGGTGACCCACAGATGCGTGACCTGCTTCTCGCGGACAGCGAGAAGCAGAGACTTCAGCGAATGCTCGCGCTACAGCGAAACCCGGGGCGCCGCGGGCGACTCGCTCAGGTCGGAGAATCAGCGGAACCGGCGGTTGAAGGCCTACGGGACGACGAACGGGAAGATCCCGAAGCTGGGCTGCCCGTTCTCGACTATGAGGCGACCATCGACCAGGAGGTTTCCGCGCTCCATCGGCGCCCTACGTTCCGGCGGAAGAAAGGCTGGACCCGGGTGAAGTATGGGGACCGGGTGATCGGCCGGATTCCTCGGAGACCGCAGAACGTCGGTATCGGGATCATGTGCAAGTTCGTCACCTACCGAGTGGTAAAGATCGGCCAGGAGCAGCTCGACGACTCCGACCGCATGCCACTGATGGTCGGTGCGCGCGAGGGTGGCGGTTTCACCGAGTTCCGCGGCGTCACCGGGCTGGTGGTGGTGGTGCCGACCGACGCACCGGTGCGGTTCACCTTCAACCTGGTACTCCAGCCGATGGAAGGTAACGTACTGGGCTCGTCGTACCCCCGGGTGTTTCTGGACTGGCGGGCACAGCCGACCGGGCCCGGCGGCGACGCGCCACACGCGGGCGTCGGCGGCCGGTTCGAGATCGATCTGATCAACCGCGAGCTCACGGGGAATGATTACGCGACAAGACAATACTTCGGTGTTCATTGACCGCGCTGGGGTATTGGTGCGTCTACTAGGGACGGTCCCTAGGGGCCGACCCCAGGGACACGGTGGCGGCAGGAGGCCAGCCTCGACTGCGACAACTCCCCGAGCGGGTGGAAGTGATCGTGATGACCGCTGACGTCCAGGTCGGCTCCACGGCGGGCGATGTCGCGTGGCTGGACGACCGCTTCAGGCCGGCGGCGCGACCTGCTTTCGTCGAGCCGTTGTCGCCGCGGTCCGGGCAGTTCCGAGTCGGCGAAGAAGAGAGTGAGCCGGTGGGTGTTCCGGCTCCCGCCGGGCTTCGTCGCGAACGGCTGCTGAATCGATGCGTGACGGCACACGACGAGGGTTCGCTGATCGTGACCGGTCCGCCCGGCGCGGGCAAGACCGAGCTGGTGGCACAGTTCACGAGGCAGATGCACGACAGTGGTGAACACGTCGGGTGGCTCAGTGTCGACGACTCGTTCCGTCACCCGCACCAGGTCGTCGACGGTGTCGCCGACGCGATGCTGGGCACCACCGCGCCCTACCACCGGCAGACCTCGATACGTCGGCTGGCCGACGAAGTGCGGCGGCTGACCGGCCCGTGCACGCTGGTGATCGACGACGCGGACCTCCTGGCCGGTGCCCAGGCGGTCATGCTCGGGCGCGTGATCCAGGCACTGCCGCGAAACACCCGGCTCGTGCTCGCGGGCCGCGCCGAACGCGCTGAGTGGTCCACCCCGCTCCGGCTCGGGGGCGCGGTGCACACCATCGACGGGGAGGGCTTGCGGTTTCGCGTGGACGAGGTCGTCTCGTTGTTCCGCGACCACTATGACGTGCCCCTGTCCGACGCCGCGATCGAAGCGCTGACCGAGCGCACCGAGGGCTGGATCATGGCGATCCATCTGTTTCACCTGGCTACTTCAGACTGCACGCCGGACCAGCGGGTCGCCGCCATCGCCAAGCTGGCGGGGTCGCGGCTGCTCCGGGACTACCTGACGGCCACTGTGCTGGCCGACCTTCCCGCGAACACCGTCGAGCTGCTGCTGTTCAGCAGCGCGTTCGCACCCGTCGACCCCAAGTGGTGCGACGCGCTCCTGGATCGGTCGAATTGTGGCTGGACTCTCGAGCGCCTGGTGGACCAGAACCTGCTGGTGCGCCGCGTCGGCGACGGTGACAAAGCGGGATACCGCTACCACTCGCTGCTCCGGGATCATCTGGTCGCCGAGTTGCGCGCGCGGATCGGTCCAGACGCGCTCCGGGAGCACTACGGCAAGATCGCCAGGCTGTACGAATCCGTCGGACGCGATCATGAAGCGTTGGTGGCCTACCTGCGGGCCGCCGACCTGAGGGCGAGTACCCGGATGGTCGGCGCGCGCCGTACCGGGCAGCCGACTGCCGTTCGGGCGCACCGCCGCGATGTCCATGCCGAGTTGCTGGCACGGGCCCGCGCCCTCGCGGTCAATGATCACCTCAGCGGGGCCCTCTCCGCGTACCAGGAGGCGGCGACCGCGCTGGCCGGGACGGAGCTGCACGCGGACTGTGTACGTGAGCGGGAACTGGTCGCGGTGTGGTCGTGCGGCGCCGTGCCGCCCAGCGTCCCCTCGGCTCACTGGCTTGGCCAGTTGCGGCGAGCGCTGGACAAGCGCCCGGCGGCACTGGCCGAGCACCCGATGGCCGATACCGGTGACGGCTGGTCGCTCGCGGCGGGTATCGCCTCGTTCCTGGACAGCAGACCGGACGAAGCGGTGCGGCACTGGCGCCGTATCCCGCCAACGCGAACCGACGTCATCGGCCTGCTCGGAAACGCCGTGCGCGTGGTCGCCGAGAACTGGACCAACCAAGGCGCCATCGCACCCGCGCTCGACGTGCTGGCGACACAGGCCGAGGCTGATTGCCTCGACGCGGTGGGCGCCGTGGTGCGGGCGTTGTCAGCGTTGTCCGGAGCGGCTGTCCACATTGAGGACGCCGAGCGGATCGAAGCGCGCGGCCACGCCGCGGGGAACCCATGGGTTTCGCTCGTAGCCAGTGCCGCGGCCGCGATCGGCCGGTGCCGCTCCGGTGTTGCCGCGGCCGAGGCGCTGAGTCGTTGCGCGCGGCGGGCCGCGAATCTGGAGGCCGGTGCCGTCGAGGCGATGGCGCTCACGATCATGGCCAGATACATCGCCGACGCGGACGGGATCGCCGATGCGTTCGACGGGCGCGCCCGTCGGGAGCTGGGCGCCGCGGCAGCGTCGACGGTGATTCAGCGACCGCCTCCTCGGCCCGCCGAGAGGGTGACGCCACCGCGGCTGGCTTCGGCCGCCGTGCTGGCGCAGACGTTGCGGATCAGGTGTTTCGGGCAGTTCGAACTCGCTGCGGGCGAGCTGCCCCTCGACTGGCGTGGTCTGCGACCCCGGGTCCAGTCCGTGTTACGCCTGCTGGCGCTGCGCGCCGACCGGGGTGTGCACGTCGACACGCTGTACCAGTGCTTCTGGCCGGGGGCGCCGCTGGAGTCCGCGCGCCGCAGCCTGCACGTTGCGGTGTCCATGATCCGCCGGATGCTCGGCGAGGTACCGGCTCCAGGCTGGCCACATTCTCCGTTGGAACGCCGGGGCGACATGTACGTGCTCGAGATCCCGCCGGGTAGTGACGTCGACATCATGCGTTTCGGAACGGCACTGTCTCAGTGGCGCACCGCGCGCCGGGGCACGGACCTGGTGAGCGTACTCAAGCCGCTGCGCACGGCGTATTCCCTCTACACCGGTGAACTGCTGCCGGAGGACGGGACGGCCGAGTGGGTGCTGGCGGATCGGGCCCGATGTCGCGCACTCATGCTCGAGGTCGCTTGCGCCCTCGCCGCCATCGAGCTGAAACTGGGTAATCCGGGCAACGCCGCCACTGTCTGCACCAGGGCGATCGAGATCGACCGGTTCCACGATCCTGCCTGGAACCTGTTGATCCGTGCCTATGAGAGTGGCAACGAGCTGGGTGCCGCGCAGCAGGCACGGAACCACTATCAGGAGGTGCTGGCCGAACTGGGAGTCGGTGCGGTGGCGGAATCGCAGCCCAGCTCAGTGAACGCCCGAACGCCTCGCTGAGCTGCCGCCGGCGGACCGGGCAACGCGATTGCCCCAAAGGTTGGCCAGTTGATCATCCCGCGGTTCCGGTAGGACGCGGAGTCTGGGTTGTCGACAGGTTCGTGAATTCCCATCGGCCGGAAAGGGTGTCTCGGAAATGGAAGACCTCGACCGCGTGATCGCGGCGTTCTGGCACGCGGACAGTGTCACCACGTACAACTGGTTCACCCTGCTGTGCCGGCTACAAGGCGAGGCGGCCGCCACCGGCGACTATGCCGTGGCGGACTTCGCCCCGTCGCTGATCGGGTTCGACAGGTCGGCCGGCGACGCCCTGCTGGAGGTGCTCGCGGACATCACGTATCCGCGGGAAATCCTCGCCGCGGCGGCTGAACTCGGGCCGGACGACCTCACTGCCCGGTATGACGTTCTGCTCGCGCAGGCGTACGCCGCCGCGGCCGAGGACGAGACCGTTTGGGCGGCCTATCTGACCTCCAACGGTCCGGCCTGGGACCGCACCGACCAGAACTGGACGAAGTTTCGCGACTGGTTCGCCTATTACGCGAATGACGCGGGCGTCGGCAACTTCGCGGCCGAGTTCCTGGACTACGTCGAGGGCAGCTCGGACAAGATCGCGGCCTTCGCCAAGTACGGCGTGGTTCTCGCCGCCGCCGACGCCGACGGTTTCGCAGAGGGTGATCTCTCCGCGCTCTTCGCCGAACCCGAGCTCGATGACATCGCGGTCGAACTCGCCGGTCTCGACGACGCGGCCATGGCAGCGCTGGCCGCCGACATCGCCGCCGCACTGGACGAGCACCAAGACCACTAGGCATTACCAACCGACGGGAGACGCCGATGCAACCCGGTCCCAGCCGCCAGCGTGACGACGGCGAGAAGGAAAAGGAAGACGACGAGCGGCGGCAGTCACCGCACGCGGCGCCGCTGGCCGAGTCCAAGAAGAGGCGCCTGGTCGCGTACTTCCAGCAAGCGGGAATTCAGGGCTACGTGACCACGCACAACGCGCTGGTCGAACTGCGCGAGCGGGCTGGTCGAGACGAGTCAGAAGAGCCCGAAGAACCCGGGGGCCGGGAGGTCGCGGGGAACGCCGCGTCGACGCGCCAATGGGAGGCCGCCACCAGCAGTGCGTCCATCGAGGACTGCTGGAAGCTGGTCACCCGCCGAGCTGAGCTGCTGAACGTCGATTCCCTCAGGTTTTGCGACGGCGGCCTCCGGACGGGGTCGTGGGACCGGGCGAGCGTGGCTCTCGTCGGGCAGCGGCTGGTCAACCTCATCGAGGATCGTGTGCTGCGCGTGGCCCTCGCGGGAGGACACGGCTCGAGCAAGACCGCCGCCAGGCTGGATGTTCAGCTCAGACACTTCTTCGGCGGCGACATCGTTGTTGGTACCGGTCAGCTACCCCAGTTGCTCGCGCAGGCGATGCGCGAGGTGGCCGCGGAAGTGGCCGCCCCGCCCGCCCCGCCCGTCCCGGGAGCCGTCCCGCCGCGGGCCCGCGGTCCGGTGATCGGCGGATCCCGGACGAACCAGTAAGACGGCGTCCGGAAACTGATGTCATGTCGTCCAGTTTGGCGCCTGGGGCCGCGTGACTGACGGGGACTTTCACATGGTCTGTTCTGGTGAAGGGGACTTTTGCGAGGTTGAGTCGAGAGAAGGTCCCCTTCGGTCGCGACCCCAGGTTTGCCGTGTGCCCTGATGGGAGCCTTCACGGCGTTTAACGCTGTCATGGTGGCCTTCAGGGGCACGCGTGAAACGGTCGTGGCGGTATGAAACGGGCGAATGGGTAGATTTTTCGTCCTTTGTGGAGGGTAGGCGGCTTCGAAGGACAGGCGCCCGAGGCTTCGAGCGGCGGCTACTACGTCAGTTCTCAGACGCGTGCTGAGCTTGTTGTTTAACCAGGTGGTGTCTGGTGGGGGCCCCGGTTGGTCATGGGTGAGGCCCTTGGTTGATCATTCCTTCTTGCTACAGACGGAAGATCGACC
>NZ_JAYMZS010000150.1:0-18133 GCF_035828755.1 Amycolatopsis sp. H20-H5
GGGGTGGGGGTGGGGTGGGGAGTGGGGGGTTATGAGGCGGTTTTGGCTGGGGTTGGCTTTTGGCCGTTTTGCTTGGGTTTTGGCTCGGTGGGGTCGGGGTTGGTGTCGTTGCCTACTAGTTTTGTTGCCTGGGGGATTACTGACTCCTCGGGCAGGGGTACTAGGAGGGACTCGCTGCCTTTGAGGACCTCGTCTGCTTGCTGGAGGCTCTTGCGGGCCTGCTCGCGGATTTCGGCCAGGCGCTCTACCTTGCGGTTGGCTGCCGTTGTGCGTTGGGCGGCTGTTGTGGTTGCTTCGTCCAGCCTTCGCTTCGCTTCGGCTGTTGCTTCGTCCAGGCGTCGTTTCGCTTCGGCTGTCGCCTCCGCTAGGCGTCGCTCCGCCTGGTTCTTGCTGGCTGCGCGCTGGTCGGCTATGTGCTTGTCGAGGGCGTTGCGCTGGGTTGTCATTGAGGCTTCGAACTCGCGCTCGATTGTTCGGCGCTTGCGCTCTGCCTCGTTGTCCAGCACTTCGCGGCGCTGGGCTGCCTCGACCGTCAGGCGCTGTACCTCGGCCCTGGTTTCGACCAGGGCGGCCTCGTGCTCGGAGTGGAGGGCGTCGGCCTGCTTGTCCAGCTCTGTCACCAGGCGGGAGTAGCGGTCGCGTAGCTTTGTCGATGCTTCGCTCGACGACGCCCAGTGCTTTTCGGCTGCTACCTGGGCGCGCTGGGTGATCTCGTCCGCTCGGGCGTGCGCGAGGGTGACCGTTCGCTGCATCCGCTCGTCGAGGTCCTCGAGCCGCTCCGGCGGCTTCTTCAGCTCCTCGATGCGGGCCTGCGACCTCGCCAGCTCGCGACGCGCGTTCTCGAGTTCACGGGACATTGTGCCCGCCTGAGTCATCGCGGAATCGCGATCAGCCATCACACGGCGCAGCTGCGCTTCGAGGTGATCCAGGTACTGCCGGACCTCGTTGCGGTCGAAACCGTGCCATGCCTGGGTGTACTCGCGCCGAAGAGGCAGCAGGCCACCGTTGTTCTCGGGGTGCAAGTCTCGCTCGGGAACCATGGGCCTGACCGTACCTGCGCACGGGGTGTCGTTGTCGTCAGGCTTGGTGATTCACCGACGCGTGTCGGCTTTCACCTGGTGATCGTCCCCTGAATAGCCGCAACCCGTGTGCGTAGTGTCACCAATTCGGGGCTCACCAGTGGAAGCCGCGGCTCAGTTTCGCCAGCGTCATGGCGGCCTTCGAGAGGTGCTCGCCGCCCTTGCCGATCTTCAGCCCGCCGCTGCCACCGGCCGCCGCTGAGTCCGGGAAGATGCGGAAACCCTGATACGCCATGGCATCGGTGAGGCCCGGGGTCAGCGTGTACGCCAGCCCGATCGCCTGCCCGGCCGGTGTGCCGATGTGCTTGGGACGTTCCCGCAGCGCCTTCATCACCATGTCCGCGGCCTGGTCCGGCGACTTCGTCGGGAACGCGTCGTAGATCTTGGTCGGGCGGATCATCGGCGTCCGCACGAGCGGCATGTGAATGGTGGTGAAGGTGATCCCGTCACCGTGGGTTTCGGTCGCGGCGATCCGCGAGAAGTAGTCCAGCGCGGCCTTCGACGCGGCATAGGCGGAAAAGCGCGGCGCGATGCCCTGCACACCGATGGACGACACGTTCACGATGTGCCCGAACTTCCGCTCGGACATGTGCGGCAGCACCGCCAGGATCAGCCGGACCGCGCCGAAGTAGTTGATCGCCATCGCGCGCTCGTAGTCGTGGAACCGGTCGTAGGACAGCTTGATCGAGCGCCGGATCGAGCGCCCGGCGTTGTTGACCAGCATGTCGATCCGCCCGTGCTCAGCGAGCATCGCGTCGACGGCCTTGTGCACCGACTCCTCGTCGGTCAGGTCCGCCGGGTACACCGACGCCGTGCCGCCCGCGGCGATGATCTCGTCGCGGACCTCTTCGAGCTCGTGCTGGCGGCGGGCGACGAGCAGCGGGACGCCACCGGCGGCGGCGACCTTCAGCGCCGTCGCCCGGCCGATGCCCGAGGACGCGCCGGTGATGATCACGCGACGGCCGTCCAGCTCGCCGCGCGGGCCGTGCTTACGCGCGCGGAACGGGTCCAGGTGCTCGCGCCAGTAGCGCCACAGGGTGGCCGCGTAGTCCTCCAGCCGGGGGACGTCGATGCCCGAACCGGCGAGCGCCTTGCGGGTCGACGCCGAGGAGAACACCGACGGGAAGGCCATCGTCTCCAGCAGCACCGGCGGGATGCCGAGGCGCTCCATCACGGCGTCGCGGGCGATGGTGAAGCCGGGGATGTGCTCGCTGAGCTTGACCAGGCCCACGATGCCCCTGGACACCCGCTCGTTGAGCTGGACGGTGATCGTCGGCGCGCCGGCGGCCTTCGCGAAGGCGTTGTAGACCGACACCACGGACTGCGGTTCCGGGCTGACCAGGTGGAACGCCCGGCCGTCGAGACCGTCGGTGGTGGCGAGGCGCAGCAGCGCCTTCGCGACGTAGTCGACCGGGACGACGTTGGTGTCGCCGAGGCCGGGGCCGACGATCGGCACGTCGGGCAGGCCGGCGAGCCTGCTGATCGCGGGGAACAGGTAGTACGGGCCGTCGATCTTGTCCATCTCGCCGGTCTCGGAGTGCCCGACGACCACGGCGGGGCGGTACACCCGCCACGGGACCTCGTGCTGCTCGCGGACCAGCTTCTCGGCCTCGAACTTGGTGCGGTGATACGGCGTGACCAGCCGCTGGCCGACGTCGAACATCTCCTCGGTGAACATACCGTCGTGGTCACCCGCGACGGCGACCGAGGACACGTGGTGCAGGCAGCCCGCGCGCAGGTCGGCGGCGAGTTCGATGACGTGCCCGGTGCCCTCGACGTTGGCCTTGATGCTGGCCTCGTCGTCGGCGGTCAGGTCGTAGAGCGCGGCGAGGTGGACGATGTGGTCGACTCCGCGCAGCCGTTCGCGGTCGCTCTCGCCGACGCCGAGCAGCGGCTCGCCGAGGTCGCCGACGACCAGCTTGACGCGCTCGGGGTGCGGCCAGGTGGCGACCAGCTTCGCCAGCCGCTCCTGCGAGGACGCGCGCACGAGCAGCGCGACCTCGTCGGCGCTCTCCCCGGCCAGCAGCTGCTGGGTGAACTGGCGGCCGATCAGGCCGGTCGCGCCGGTCACGAAGAAGGTCGCCATCAGTACCCCTAGTCTTGTCGCCGCTGATCCGCCTGTGCATTCTGCTGCATAGGCGCTTTCCTGACCACAGCGCCGTACGTGGAGTTACTCGCCGGTCACAAACGCGACAGTCGCGAAAATGTGCGCGTAAGTCCTGAAGTGGCTAGAGCGAGTCGGCGATGACCACGCGGTTTTCGGCGTAGCCCTCGGCGCCGCCGATCCAGCGGCCGCCGCAGGTCACCAGGACGACGCGATGGGCGCCGGACTGCCCGAACAGCTCGTTCGCGCGCTGGGGGAGCTCGTCCTTGTGCAGCGTGATCAGCTGGGACACCTGGTAGCGCCAGGGTTTGCCCGCCGCGTCCATCACGGTGACCTCGCCGCCGATCCGGGCGTTCCACAGCTCCGCGAACGGTCCGGTCGCGCCCTTCCAGTTGACGTGCCCGGCGAACACGCTCGCCCCGGTGGCCGCGTCCAGTTCGGCGCCCCACCAGGTCGCTTCACCCAGGTTCTCCGGGATCGGCAGCGCGGCGCCGGGGCCGAGGTCCTTGCGCTCGAGTGACGCCGTCCCGCCGTCAGGCAGCCGGATCGTGCCCGGCCGCTGGGTCGCCACGGGTTCCACCTGCGTCTGCGGTGCGGGCGGCTGCGACGACGGTGGCGGCGACGCTGATGGCGCCGCGGGCGTCGGCGTCGCGGGTTGCTGAGCGGGCCGGGCGACCGGCGCCGCGACCGCGGCGGCAACGGGCTGAGCCGTTCCCGCCACGGTCGACGTCGGTGGCCACGCGATCAGGCCCGCGACGAGTTCCACGGCCACCACCGCGGCCGCGCCCAGCACGAAGCCGGGAAAAAGCCGGCGTCTTGTTGACATCTGTCTGTCCTCAGCTGTCCGTTCCTCAGCGTCGCGACGACCGCCGCGCTGCCGCACCGACCAGCGCCGAACCCAGCAGGGCGAGCACGCCCAGCCCGAGCAGCCCCGGGGTGGACACACTGGTCTCCACCACACCCTGGGCCATCACTGTCGGCGTACCACCGGCGGGGATCGTCCGTGGTACCTCGTTCGGGGTATTCGACACGGTCAGTGCGAGGGTCTCGCCGGGCTTGACCTCACCACAGGCCGACGGCGGGTTCTTCGGATCGAACGCGTTGGTGTAGCCCGGCGGCGCGTTCACCTCGACCACGCAGATCTTCTGCGGGGTCCGCAGGTTCTCCACGGTGACGACGCCGGTCTCACCCGCCGTGGTGACCACGGCCGGCTGGCCGTCGGCGCCGTTGAGCGGCTTGCCGTCCTGGCTGAGGGCGGGCTTGGTCTTGTCCTCGGCGGTCACCCGCAGGACGGCCCCGGCGATGCCCTTGCCGGTCTTGGCGTCGGTCTTGGTGACCTGCACCTTGCCCGGCTTGTTCACCTTCACCGCACCCTGCGCGGTCAGTGCCTTCTCGCCGCCCGTCGACACCACGTTCTGGATGCCGGTCCGCACCGGGAACTGCACGTAGGGCTTGTCCGCGGGTGCCGAGAGCGAGCCCACGAGCTTCGGCGCGTCGCCGGTCGGGGTGAGGTCGACCTTGATCGTGCCGTCGGCACCGGTGGTGAGGGTGACTTCCTTCTTGCCCTCGGCCTTGGCGGTGGTGTCCGTCTTCTTGGCCGAGGCCGGGTCAGCGGCTTGGCCAGCGGCCTTCGTGTCCGCCTTGGCCGCGGCGATGGTGCCGTCGGTGGCCGTCAGCTTGACCGGCACGTCCGCCATCCCCTTACCCGCCGCGTTTTTGACCGTGAAGGTCCACGCGGCCGGGGTGCCGAGGTTCTGGTCGGCCTTCGGCGGCGTGACCGCGCTGGTCCACGGCCCGCGGTTGGCCACGGCGTCCTTGGTCAGCCGGTCCACCGCCGTCGCCGCCGAGGCGTCTTGGGCCTTGAGCGAGGTCAGGTGGAAGTCGACGTCGTAGCCGATCTTGTCCGGGCCCAGCGTCTTGTTGAGGTCGTCGTACGGCTTGCCGTCGGGACCGTTGCCCGCACGCGGCGCGGACGTCCACGAGTGCAGCAGGTGGGCCAGCGCGGCGGCCTCTTCGGGCTTTTTCGTGTCGCCGTAGCGCAGCAGCAGGTACGAGATGTTCGCCGCCTTGTCCTTCTCGAGCGGCGTGCCCCACTTGGTCTTCAGCTCGTCACCGGGCTTGTAGACCTCGCCACTGTCGGGCGCGGTGAGCTGGAAGCTCACGCAGAACACCTGGTGCCCGTTGACGAGGTAGGACCCGAGCCAGTTCTGAGTCGGCGTGTGGGACGACATGTCCTGGCCCGGCTTGATGGCGAAGCCGATTCCCTGCTGGGGATCCGCGTGCGCCGCTGGCGTCGCGATGGTGACCGAAAGCGCGCCGAGCAGGCACGTGGCTACCAGGCCGGTGATGGCGCGCATTCCTGCACGCGGGCGTGTAGACCACCCCATGGTGTGTTGACTCCTTGGCCGTGCCGGCCTTATTGGTGACACAGCAGCGACGCCTTTTGCGTTGCTGCAGCTCACACGATCGATAGGGACCCCGACACGCGTTCGGTGAAAGTTCGAACACGCCTGGTGAGGGTGACAAGTGATCCTTCCTCCTGGCAATAGACCATCGGGTTGGCGGTCGACGAACGGTCGTGATCTCCGACGCATACGGTGTAGAGGTGCCGGTCGATCCGGGACTACGGGTAAAGTCGTCTTTACCCGGCGGGAACCGGTCGGCCCACGCCGTCGTTGAACCCGATGTAGGTGCCAGTAGGTCCAGGAGGATCAGGTGCGTTCCAGTAGCAATCCGGCGTTCCGCAACTTGCCCCGCGGGATGTCCGCGGGCCAGTACGGGCCCAACGTAGGCTTCAACCAACCCCAGGGCGGCGTGCCCGGATACGGTCAGCCGCAGGCTCCTTCGGGTGCCGACGACCGGCCGATGACCGTCGACGACGTCGTCATCAAGACAGGCATGAGCCTCGGTGTCGCACTGCTCGTCGGCGTGGTCACCGCGCTGTGGGCGCAGACCCAGCTCGTGGTGGGCGTGTCGGGCAGGGTCACCGGCATCTCCGGCGCGCTGATCGGCGCGTTGATCGGCGGCCTGATCGTCGGTCTCGTCCTGTCGCTGATCATGATCTTCCGCCAGAAGCCGAGTGCCCCGATGACGCTGGCCTATTCGGCGGCCGAGGGTGTTTTCCTCGGTGCGCTGAGCGGGCTGTTCGAGATCCTTTACAAGGGCATCGCGCTGCAGGCGCTGATCGGCACGACCGGTGTGTTCATCGCGATGCTCGTGGTCTACAAGACCGGCGCGGTCAAGGTGACCCCGAAGCTGACCAAGTGGATCATCGGCGCCGTGGTCGGGGCCGGCATCCTGATGCTGGTCAACCTCGTGACCAGCATGTTCGGCTTCAACCCGCTGCGTGACGGCGGCCCGATCGCGATCCTGTTCAGCCTCGTGGTGATCGGCATCGCGGCGTTCAGCTTCCTGCTGGACTTCGACATGGCCGACAAGATGATCCGCGAGGGTGTCCCGTCGAAGTGGGCCTGGTACGTCGCCTTCGGCCTGATGACCACGCTCGTGTGGCTGTACCTGGAGATCCTGCGACTGCTGTCGTATCTCCGCGATTAGCCTTTCGGGCCAGCAAGACCTCACAAGGTGGGTGCTCTGTCACTGACAGAGCGCCCATCTTGTGTGTTTTTCACCCATTTGGTGGCCCCGATCACGCTTCTGGTGGCCTGGTGTGTTTGATGTGCTGGTCCTATTTCCTTCACGTCTTCCTTCACAACTGTGAGGTTCACAGTGAGCGTTCCCCCTCCGTCGGCCCCTGGGGGCCAACCGCCGGTGGGTCAGCCGGGGCCATACGGCGCGCAGCCGGGGGCTGGCGTGCCCCAGGGCGCTCCTTACGGCGCACCGGGCCAGTACGGTCCGCCGCCCGGGGGCCAGCAGGGTCCGTACGGTCCGCCGCCGGTGGGTCCGCCGATGGGTCCGCCCGCCGGGTTCGGTCCGCCACCGAAGAAGTCCAAGCTTCGGTTCCTGCGAATCCTGATCCCGGTGCTCGTCCTCGTCGTCGGCGGCATCTTCGCCGTGGTCAACTTCGCGACGACCCCGGCGAGTTCCAACGCGGGCGACTGCCTGAGTATCACCGAATTCAACGACAACGCCGACCCGGCCAAGGCCGAGTGCGGCGACCCGAAGGCGAACGTCAAGATCGCGGTCAAGCTCGACAGCGGCAACGACAGCTGTCCCAAGGGCGACTACGACGAATACTCGGTCACCGGGCGCAGCTCCTACAAGCTCTGCCTGATGATCAATGCCAAACAGGGTGACTGCTTTGCGAACTTCACCTCGAAGACCGCGGGCTACCTGAAGGTGCCGTGCTCCGATCCGACCAAGGACGCGGAGTTCGTCAAGATCGTCGAAGGTCAGGCCGACGAGAATATCTGCCAGGGTACGGACGCCACGCGCGCCGCGGTGTACCCGCAGCCGGCGACCACGATGTGCGTCAAGAGCGAGAAGTAGCTGGGCCTGTTTCACCGAAAAGGGCGTCCGGAGCCATTCGGACGCCCTTTTTGCGGCCATTCGTCGCACTCCGTGGGACGGGCTGCGACCAACCGGTCACTGGTCATAACCTTCGGCGTCCTGCCCCGCGGATCAAGACCTGGAGTACTGGTGGCGACGACCGAATCCCTGGCCGGTGAAAAGAAACTGCTCGATTTCCCGACCTCCTGTGCCGCGCCCGCGCCCCGGCCGGAAGACCCCGTCAAGGTGGTGCCGCTGGCCGTTGCCGGAGCCCTCGCGGCCGGTCTGACCTCGTATGTCTGGGCTTCGTACGGCGCCAAGTTCGGGGTCCTGCTGATCTTGGGGCTCGCACTCGGGCTCGCGCTGTTCCACTCCCGCTTTGGCTTCACTTCGGCCTGGCGGCAGCTGATCGCCGTCGGCAACGGGCAGGGCCTGCGAGCGCACGCGCTGCTGCTCGGCACCGCGGCCACCCTCATCGCGCTGATCGTCGGCACCGGCACTGGGCTGTTCGGCAGCAAACCGGCGCCGACCGCCGGCGCGCTGGGGCTGTCGCTGTTCGTCGGCGCGACGATCTTCGCGATCGGCATGCAGCTGGGCGGCGCGTGCGCCTCCGGCACGCTGTTCGCCGTCGGCTCCGGGCAGTCGGCGATCGTGCTGACGCTCGGCGGGTTCATCACCGGTTCGGTGCTCTACACCTGGGGATACCCGTTGCTCAGCGGCTGGCCCGAGTTCAAGGGCGTCCTGCTCGCGGACCACGTCGGCTGGTTCGGCTCGTGGGCGATCACGGTCGCCGTGCTACTCGGGATCGTGCTGGTCACCAGGGTCGTGCAGAAGCGGCGCACCCCGCCGCCGGTGGATGTCGTCCCGACCGCGCACGGCTTCGCGCGGATCTTCCGCGGCTCCTGGCCGATCCTCGTCGGCGCGCTCGTGCTCGGCGCGCTCGCCGGGGCGGTTTTCCTGGTGTCCGGCGGCATCTGGGGCGTCACCAGCGCGTTCAGCCTGTGGGGCGCGAAGCTCCTGCAGCTGTTCGGGCAGCACCCGGAGAGCTGGGAGTTCTGGCGTATCAAGGCGAACGCCACCTCGCTGGACACCACCGTCTGGAAGGACAAGAACAGCCTCACCGACATCGGCATCATGATCGGCGCGGCGGTGGCGGCGGCCGCGGCGGGCGCGTGGAAGATCCACAGCTCGATCCCGTGGCGCACCGCGCTTGCCGCCGTGGTGGGCGGGATCCTGATGGGCGTCGGCGCGCGGATGGCCGGTGGCTGCAACATCGGCGCCTACCTCGGCGGCATCTCGGTCGGCAGTCTGCACGGCTGGCTGTGGGGCGTGTTCGCGCTCGGCGGCACCTGGATCGGGCTGAAGCTGCGTCCCCTGTTCGGCCTCGCGAACCCCGTTCCCACCGACAGCATCTGCTGAAAGGGACCCTGACGCCCTCAAGGCGGCCTTCACGAACGACAGCGTCTGCCGACAGAGAAATCGTTGGCAGGTCAAGCGGCCACTCGGCTATTCTCGGAGCCGAGTTCGTGCCGCGCGGTCGCCGCGTGTGCTTGGGGGAGCGTCCGAACGGGGAATTCATTGTCTACGCAAACGCCTGCCGTGTCGCCGGACGGCGGCAAGCTCGACAGCGCCGTGCTCAAGGTCGCGGGCGTCGTGGTGCTCGGCGCGATCATGGCGATCCTGGACACCACGGTCGTCAACGTCGCGCTCCAGCGGCTGACACTCGACTTCCACACCTCGTTCGACACGATCCAGTGGGTCGCGACGGGGTACATGCTCGCGCTGGCGACCGTCATCCCGGTCACCGGCTGGGCGTCGGACCGCTTCGGCACCAAGCGGCTCTACCTGGTCGCGATTTCACTGTTTCTCATCGGTTCGATGCTGGCCGGGCTCGCCTGGAACGTCGAGTCGCTCATCATCTTCCGCGTGGTGCAGGGGCTCGGCGGCGGCATGCTGATGCCGGCCGGCATGACCATCCTGACCAGGACGGCGGGCCCGCAACGGCTCGGCAGGGTGATGGCCGTGCTCGGCGTCCCGATGCTGCTCGGCCCCATCTGCGGCCCGATCCTCGGCGGCTGGCTCGTCGACGCGGTGAGCTGGCGCTGGATCTTCTACATCAACGTGCCGATCGGCGTGCTCACGATGTTCCTGGCGTGGCGCGTCCTGCCCAAGGACAAGCCGGAACCGGCCGAACGGTTCGACTTCGTCGGGATGCTGATGGTTTCCCCCGGGCTCGCGGCGCTGATCTTCGGCGTCTCCAACATCCCGTCCGAAGGCGGCGTCGGCTCGGTCAAGGTCTGGCTGCCCGCGCTGACCGGGCTCGCGCTGCTGGTGGCGTTCGTGCTGCGGGCGCGCGGAATGGAAAACCCGCTGATCGACCTGAACCTGTTCCGCAACCGCCCGTTCACCATCGCGATGGTGACGATGTCGCTGTTCTGCATCGCCTTCTTCGGCGCGGGCGTCTTCCTGCCCAACTACTTCATGCTGGTCCGCGGCGAATCCGCGCTGCACGCCGGGCTGCTGCTCGCCCCGCAGGGCTTCGGCGCGATGATCACCATGCCGCTCACCGGGCGGCTGGTCGACAAGATCGGCGCCCGCCGGATCGTGCTGCCGGGCCTGCTGCTGATCCTCCTCGGCATGTCGGTGTTCACCCAGGTCGGCGCCGACACACCGTATTGGCTGCTGCTGGGCGCGCTGTTCGTCATGGGGCTCGGCCTCGGCGCCACGATGATGCCCATCACCACCTCCGCCCTGCAATCGTTGCTGCCCAAGGACATGGCCAGGGCATCGACGGCTTCGACAATCGTCCAGCAGACCTCCGGCGCGGTCGGCACCGCCGGGCTCTCGATCGTCCTGGCGGCCTTGCTCGCCGGGAAGTTCGGCGTCCCGACCAACGAGGGCCAGCTGGCCGCGACTGCCGCGGTCGCGAACCCGGAGACTCGTCGGGCTGCCGCCGGGCTGGCGGCGGATTCTTTCGGGACCACGTTCATCGGGGCCGTTGTGCTGCTTGCGCTTTGCTTGGTTCCGGTGTTTTTTATGGCGAAGTATCGGGCGCCAATGGCGGCTGACGACGAGACTGTGGATGTTGCGCGGGGGGTTGGTGTTCACTAGGTTTTTTGGTTTAGTCCTGAGGTGCGGCTAGAAGCCTGTGTTTTTTGGCCAGCGCGCTTACAAACTCGCGCCGCCAGGTCGCCCCTGACCATGTACGAAAGTGCGGCTTTTGCTTGCAAGGGGGCGACCTGCCGTCGCGAGTTGGGAGGCCCTGGCGGGCCTGAAAGAGGGCGCGCGGCGGTGAAGTCTCCACTCGCAAAGCTCGCGGAGACCCTGTGGTCCCGGCAAACAGCGGTGGCCGAGTTTTAGTGGTGCGTGTCGGGGGCGAGTCTGGATGAACCGCTACCGGCGCGGCTAAGTCTTGGCGGTTCCGCACACCGTAAAGTCTTGGGGTTGGTCTTGGGGTTGGTCTTGGTTTTTTAGGTGGGTGGGGTTAGGGGTTTTTGGGGGGTTTTTAGGAGGTCGCCGGGTTGGCAGTTGAGGATGTCGCAGAGGCGGGAGAGGGTTGAGAAACGGATTGCTTTTGCTCGGCCGTTTTTCAGCACTGACAGGTTTACTACTGTTAGGCCCACTTCGGACGCTAGTTGGGTCAGGGTCATGTTGCGCTCGGCGAGGAGGTCGTCGAGGTGTACGGAGATGCCGTGGGGTTCTTCCGGGGGCATCAGATGGTGCCCTCCAGATCCTCGTGCATGCGGACGCCGGTGCGGATGATGCGGGAGAAAGCCAGGGCCGCGAAGCCGGTGAAGACCGTCCAGAACGGGAGTGCCGCCGTCCAGTCGTCGACCAAGTTCGACCAGAACTCCGCTTCGGGTAGCAGGCCCGTACGCAGGCCCGCCGTTGACAGGCCGCTGAGGAGTCCGGCCACCGGGCCGCCGATCAGGAGGAACCAGCCCAGGACGCGCAGCTTGCCCGGCACCTGCGGTGAGTACGCCTCATTCTCCCCGGCCGCTCGCAGGAAGCGCAGCAGGAACAGGAGTGCCAGTACTCCGAACAGGCCCATGGTCAGCTTGGTTCCCAGATTTTCTATCGACTGCCACTGGCTGGGGGAGCCGGTGCAGACGTCCACGACCCGGCTCGCCGAGGCGGTCGCGCCCCGCGCCAGTGACAGCGGCGGGGGTGCCACCGTGTCCGCCGCGACCGTCCTGCCCGCGCTGACGCACAGGTCGACGCGGGGGCGGCCGAACAGCCCGGCGCCCGTCAGTTGCAAGAGCACGTACAAGGTGAAGATCGGCGCGATGATCCAGCCGTACACCTTGGCCACGCCGGTCAGAACCTGAGCGAGGTCCACTTCGTCGGCATCTTCCGCACCACCGTCCATATCGACTATCGATGTATCGAAGAACGATAACATCGATAGTCGATATGGACAGGGTGGGGATCAGCTGAGGCGTTCGAGCACCATCGCCATGCCCTGGCCGCCGCCGACGCACATGGTCTCGAGGCCGAACTGCTTGTCGTGGTGCTGCAGCGAGTTGATCAGCGTCGAGGTGAGCCGCGCGCCGGTCATGCCGAACGGGTGGCCGACCGCGATCGCGCCGCCGTTGACGTTCAGCCGGTCGAGGTCGATGCCCAGGTCCTGGTAGGACGGGATGACCTGCGCGGCGAACGCCTCGTTGATCTCGACCAGGTCGATGTCGCCGATCGACAGCCCGGCGCGCTTCAGCGCCTGCTTCGACGCCTCGACCGGGCCGTAGCCCATGATCTCCGGCGAAAGACCGGTCACGCCGGTCGAAACCACGCGCGCGAGCGGCGTGAGGCCGAGCTCCTTCGCCTTCGTGTCGGACATGATGACCACCGCGGCCGCGCCGTCGTTGAGCGCGCAGCAGTTACCGGCGGTGATCCGGCCGTCGGGACGGAACACCGGCTTGAGGCCGGAAACGCCTTCTACGGTGACGCCGGCGCGCGGGCCGTCGTCCTTCGAGATCACCGTGCCGTCGGGCAGGGTCACCGGGGTGATGTCCTTGGCCCAGAAGCCGTCCGCGATGGCCTTCTCGGCGAGGTTCTGCGAACGCACGCCGAACTCGTCCATCTCCTCGCGGGAGACGTTCTTCAGCCGCGCCAGGTTCTCCGCGGTCTGGCCCATCGCGATGTAGACGTCCGGCACGTTGCCGTTCTCGCGCGGGTCGGTCCAGCTGTCGGCGCCGGTTTCCGCGGTGGCCTTCGTGCGGCTCTCGGCGTCGGCGAACAGCGGGTTGTGCGTGTCCGGCCACGAGTCCGAGCTGCCCTTGGCGAAGCGGGAGACGGTCTCGACGCCGGCGGAGATGAAGACGTCGCCTTCACCGGCCTTGATCGCGTGCAGCGCCATCCGGGTGGTCTGCAGGCTGGACGAGCAGTACCGGGTGATCGTGGTGCCGGGCAGGTGGTCGTAGCCGAGGGCGACAGCGACCGCCCGGCCCATGTTGAAGCCCGACTCCCCGCCGGGCAGGCCACAGCCCAGCATCAGGTCTTCGATCTGCGTCGGGTCCAGCTCGGGGACCTTGTCCAGCGCGGCGCGGACCATCTGCACGGCCAGGTCGTCCGGGCGCAGGCTGACCAGCGACCCCTTGCCGGCGCGGCCGATCGGTGAGCGGGCGGTGGAGACGATGACGGCTTCGGGCATGAAGGCACTCCTTTGTATCTGCACAGCCTCGGGTCGCTAAGCGGTTGCTCACCATCCTGCCGCTTGTGACGCCCGAGGCAAACCCGAACGCGACCCGGAACACTCCGGGAACCTCGTTCAGGGGTGGGCGGTCAGGCCGTGGACGTAGGTTCCCGGATGGGTCGCGGAGTCCTGGCGGAGCACGGACAGGCCTTGGGGCCAGGGGGTGCTGAGCGGGGTCGTCTGCCCCGGCGGGATGGTGATCAGCGTGGTCGGCACCCATTTTTTGGAGCCGAGGCTGCCCTCGGACCCTCCGGTGTACTTGAGCACGATGAGGTGCGCGGTGGCGGTCTTGCCGGGTGCGACGGGGTCGGTCTTGTCGCCGTTGTCGACACGGGTGAGTGAGTACACCGGGCCGTTCGGGTCGGCCGGGCCCTTCAGATCCACGCCGGGAACCCCGTGCAGGTCGCAGGTGGCGGCGGAGGTGTTGGTGTACACCAGCGGGACCTCGACCTGGCCTTCGCCGAGGTTGGGGACCGATCCGTGGTCGGTGGGGGCGCCGACCTTCACGGACAGGGCGCTGGTGGCGCAGCGTGGGGTGTTCGTGGTGACTTCGGCGGGTGAGGCCGGGGTTGCCGCCGGGTACGAGGTGGGGGCGGCCGAGGGCGCGGCCGACGGGGAGAGTGACGTCGAGGCCGCGGCCGCGGCGGCGGGAGTCTGCGAGGTGGCGCCGCAGGCCGCGAGTACGAATCCGCTGACCAGCGCGAACGCACCGACGGTGATGGCGCGGTATGTCGACTTCATGAGTACTGCCTCCCTGGTTGGTTGATCTCTACCCTCATGCACAGGACGTTTCCCCGTCCGTGAAGTTGGCCGAGTGATCGAACTGAGGTCTGAACCACTCACGAACAACCTCCCGGCGGCCCGGGTTGAGTGGACAAGAACCCTGGTAGGCCGTTTAGGCTGGCGTCCGTGGAATACGTCGAGCACATCGTGGACCTGGTGGGCAACACCCCGCTGGTCAAGCTGAACGCGCTGGCCGAGGGCCTACAGCCACTCGTGCTGGCCAAGGTCGAATACGTCAACCCCGGCGGCAGCGTCAAGGACCGCATCGCGCTGCGCATGATCGAGGCGGCCGAGAAGTCCGGTGAGCTGAAGCCCGGCGGGACGATCGTCGAGCCGACGTCGGGCAACACCGGCGTCGGGCTGGCCATGGTCGCCCAGCGCAGGGGCTACAAGTGCGTGTTCGTCTGCCCGGACAAGGTCAGCGAGGACAAGCGCAACGTGCTCAAGGCCTACGGCGCGCGGGTCGTGGTGTGCCCGACGGCCGTGCCGCCGGAGCATCCCGGCTCCTACTACAACGTCTCCGACCGGCTGGTCCGCGAGATCGAGGGCGCCTGGAAGCCGAACCAGTACGCCAACCCGGCGAACCCCGAGAGCCACTACCTCACGACCGGGCCCGAGCTGTGGAAGCAGACCGACGGCAAGATCACCCACTTCGTGGCGGGCGTCGGCACCGGCGGCACGATCTCCGGCACCGGGCGCTACCTCAAGGAGGTCAGCGACGGGCGGGTCAAGGTCATCGGCGCGGACCCCGAGGGCTCGGTCTACTCGGGCGGCACCGGCCGTCCGTACCTGGTCGAGGGCGTCGGCGAGGACTTCTGGCCGGAGACCTACGACCGCGACATCGCCGACGAGATCATCGCGGTCTCCGACGCGCACTCCTTCGAGACCACCCGCCGCCTGGCGCTGGAAGAGGGCCTGCTGGTCGGCGGCTCGTGCGGGATGGCGGTCGCGGCGGCGCTGAAGCTCGCCGAGCGACTCGGCCCGGACGACGTGGTCGTCGTGCTGCTGCCCGACGGCGGCCGCGGTTACCTCACCAAGGTGTTCAACGACGACTGGATGTCCTCGTACGGCTTCCTGCCGCCCGACTCGTCCGGCGCCACCGTGGGCGACGTGCTGACGAAGAAGAGCGGGCTGCTGCCGAACCTCGTGCACAGTCACCCGAACGAGACCGTCGCCGAAGCGGTGGCGATCCTCTCCGAGTTCAACGTCAGCCAGATGCCCGTGGTCATCGCCGAACCGCCGGTGATGGCGGCCGAGGTCGTCGGCGCGGTCAACGAGCGGGATCTGCTCGACGCGCTGTTCACCGGGAAGGCGCAGCTCGCCGACAGGCTGGAGCAGCACATGTCTCCGCCGCTGCCGACGATCGGCGCCGGCGAGCAGGTCAGCTCCGCGATGGGCGCGCTGTCCACCGCGGACGGCGCGCTGGTCCTGATCGACGGCAAGCCCGCCGGTGTCGTGACCAGGCACGACCTGCTCGGGTTCCTCGCTGGTCGCTGACCGGCGTCAGCTCGCCGAAAGGGGACTTCCACCAGGTTCAACCCAGTAGAAGTCCCCTTTCGCCAGCTCTGCGGCCGGGCGTCACCGCGCCCTGCCAGCGCGAATCCGGCGGGCGCGATAGATTAAGGCTGAGTAGACCTTTCCTGTCCTCGTCAAGGGGGTTCAAGACCCAAATGAGTGCTCCGCAGCCACCAAACCAGCCTTGGGGTGGCGGCCAGCCACCTCAGGGCCCGCCGAGTGGCCCCCAACCCCAGCAAGACAACCCCTTCGGCTCGCCGGAGCCGACCCAGGTCGTGCAGCCCGGCCAGCCTCCGCAGCAGCCGCAGTACGGGCAGCAGCCCTACGGTGAGGCGCCGGGTGGCCAGTTCGGGGACACTCCGGAGCCGACTCAGGTGGTGCAGCCGGTGAAGCCCGGCGACGCCAACGCGACTCAGGTCGTACAGCCGGTTCAGCCCGGCGAAGGCCCCGGCGCCGACTCGACGCAGCTGGTGCCCCCGGGCTCCCAGCCGCCTGCCGCCATTCCGTACGCCCCGCCGCCGAGCGCGGCGGACAACCCGGCCGCGGCCTTCGGGCAGCAGCCGGGCGGATACGGGCAGCCGCCGCAGGGCTTCGGCCAGCAGCAAGGTTTCGGGCAGCCACCGCAGGGCTTCGGCCAGCCGGGCGGTTTCGATCCCTCGCAGGGCCAGCAGCCGGGCGGTTTCGGCGGTGCGCCTCCGGGCTACGGCGCCCCGCAGCAGGGCTTCGGCGCTCCGGCTCCGTACGGCGCTTCGCCCGCGGCCGGTGGCGGCGGGAACGCGCTGTTCGGCTATGCCGCCGGTGGCGTGGTCGCGCTCCTCGCGCTGATCTCGTTGATCATCTCGTTCGTCAACCTCGGTGACATCAGCGACTATTCGAAGCTGATCGACACGGTGCCCCAGGCAGCGGTCGACACCTTCTACGAGAAGTCGGGGATCGCTTCGCCCGGCACGCTGACCTTCTACGTCGTCCTGATCCTGGTGGGCGCGGTCATCGCGCTCGCCGGGGGTGTCGGCCTCGCCCTCGCGGGCAAGCTCGGCGCCGGGCTGCGGAAGATCGTGCCGATCGCCATCGCCGCCGGTGGCGTGCTGATGGCGGTCTTCGCGGTGCTGCTGCTCAACGGCAGCACCCTGAAGCCCGAGCTGGCCAACATGCCCGGCAGCGATTCGGCCAACCTCGGCATGGGCATCGGCCACCTGATCCTCGGTGTGCTGATCCTCGTCGTCGGTGTGCTGGCGCTCATCCCGGCGACCGCGAAGCTCGTCGGTCTCGGTGGCGCCACTGCCACCGCTCCCGGCAACCCCGGCGCGCCGGGCGGCTTCGGCGGCCCGCCGCAGGGTGGCTTCGGCCAGCCTGGTCCGTACGGCCAGCCGGGTCAGTCCGGCCAGCCGGGGCAGCCCGGTCCGTACGGTCAGCCGCAGGGTGGTTTCGGCCAGCCCGGTCAGCAGCCCGGCCAGTACGGTCAGCCGGGTCAGTACGGCCAGCCCGGCGGGGCCAACCCGGCGAGCGGCGGGTTCGCCCAGCCGGGCCAGCCCCCGCAGGGTTATGGCCAGCAGCAGCCGGGCTACGGCCAGCCGCCGCAGGAACAGGGTGGTTTCGGCCAGCCGGGCCAGCAGCCCGGTCAGCCGCCGCAGGGCTACGGCCCGCCGCCGGGGCAGCAGGGTCCGCCCAGTGGCGGGTTCGGTCAGCCGCCCCAGCAGTGGTGATCCACAGAGCTGAGTAGAAAACGTGCTGCCCCCGGCCTCACCGGCCGGGGGCAGCACCTTTTTCACCGACGTCCACCATTTGCGAGCCACAGCCGGGTTTCGCGGGCTAGGGTGGGCGCCGAGAATCCCGCTTCCGGCTGATGGGGGAGTCGTGTCAGGTCCGTACCCATATCCTGGGCAGTCGCCCATGCTCGGCTACGGACAGCCCGGCCAGCCGCCACCGCGAAGACCCTCGGGCGTGACAGCTGTCCTCGCCGCTCTACTGGGATTCGTCGTCGCACTCGCCGCGGGCCATGTCCCGGTCAATTTGTTCATCGACATTCCTTCGGGCTTCAGCCTCGGTGATCTGCCGGCGTCGAACCTCGTCGATCTCGCTATTTTCCTTGGTGCGGCACTGTTTTTGTTGATCGGCGCGGTGGCGACGCTCTTTCGTTCGCTGGTCGGCGCAATTCTTCTGGTGCTCGGTTCTCTGCTCGCCATCGCGGGCATTCTGATCGAGTCCACCGTCGCTTACGGCCTGCCATTCGGTTCCTATTTCGAGACCGTATTCGCGGTCAAGACGTTCGCCGCCGTGGACCGCGCGATCGTCGTCGTCGCGGCGCCACTCGTCCTGGTGCTGGCCGCGCTGCCGGTCACCTTCCGGCATTTGCGGTACCGAAGGCCGGTGTTGCAGGCGTACCCCCAGGCACGGCAAAGGCAAGATCACGTTGAGTGACATTGGTTGCGTACGGTAGCGATGATAGCGAGCGCTCTGAGTGGGCTGCGGGCGATCCGTTCGGTCGTTCGTTTGATGGCGTTGGTGCCGTTGAGT
>NZ_JAYMZS010000151.1:0-17877 GCF_035828755.1 Amycolatopsis sp. H20-H5
CCTGAAGGCCACCATCACGGCGTCTAACGCCGTGATGGTGGCCTTCAGGGGCAGGTGCTGTTGTGGACCGGAACCGAACGGGCCTACGGTGAGTCAGAGGTTGGGTAAAGCGGCAATCCTGGTCAGAGAGTAAGAGGGGATCTCCCATGTGGGTCGACGAGAGCGGCGGCACCGACACCACCGCGAGCGGGCCGGAAGCCATGGAAGTGCACGTCGACGGCCAGGAGTACGGCGCTGAGGTCAACTACGACGCCGATCACGACGGCGTCAACGACACCGCGATCGTCGAGCACGACGACGGCACCGCGCAGGCGTTCATCGACACGAACCACGACGGCGTCGCCGATCACTACGTGGTCCTGGACGACACCGGGCACGCGGTCCAGGAGGCCGTCTACGACGACGCCAGCGGCCAGTGGGTCGAGGGCGGCTCCTCCGGCCACGACGACGGCGGCACCAGCTCCGACACCGGCAGCAGCGGCGAGATGCACGCCGACATGCCGGACGGCGAGGTCTCGGTCGGCGCGCCGACCATCGACACCGACCACGACGGCGTCAACGACACCTCAGTCGTCCAGACGAAGGAAGGCGGCACCATCGCCTTCACCGACAAGGACCACGACGGCGAGGCCGACATCGCCGTGCAGACCGACTCGAGCGGCAACGTCACCACGTTCGAGCACACCGGCAAGGGTGAGTGGACCGAGACCGGCAGCGGTCTCGTTGATGACAGCGTTGACGACAGCGTTGATGACAGCACCGAGCAGCGGCTGAACCCCGACCTCGCCGGCGACGCCGCGTGGGGCGGCGCGGGCCCCGACCACCTCGAAGGCGTGGCCAAGATCGACTCGGCCACCGGGCAGTGGATCAGCCCCAACTAGGTACAGTCCGATGTAACCCGGCTCACGTTTATCGCTTCAGAAAGGCCCGGCGCGGATCATCGCGCCGGGCCTTTCCGTGTCCGAATCGTCGCTCCGCGCGTTCGGATGCACGCGCGGTGTGGCCACGCTCACCGGAAGAATTTCGGCCGCTGGCCCATTCCGGTGACATCTGAATCGATTCCCTTATCGTTCTTGTGAGAGAACCGACAGGACAGCTCTCGGCTACCTGCTGGTCATGCGGCTACGCTCGGGGAATCCCAAATCCAGCACACCGGTCTTCCCGCCGGTGTGCGAAGCCATTCGGTCGCCGGCAATGAGGCCCGCACTGGAACACCGCCGTTCCGTGTGGGCTTTTGTCGTCGGAAGTCAGGAGTAGAGATGACCGCAGTCGCCATCCCCGGACTGGACAAGGCGCCGACGACGCACAGTGGCGTGCTGTCCTGGGTCCGTGAGGTCGCTGAGCTGACGACCCCGGACCGCGTGGTGTGGGTCGACGGGTCCGACGAAGAAGCCGCTCGCATCAACGCCGAACTCGTCGAAGCCGGCACCTTTGTGCAACTGAAGTCGAAGCCGAACTCCTTCTGGGCCACTTCCGACCCGAACGACGTGGCGCGTGTCGAAGACCGCACCTTCATCTGTTCGGAGAACGAGGAAGACGCGGGGCCGACCAACAACTGGGCGCACCCCGACGAGATGAAAGCCACGATGACGGAGCTGTTCCGTGGCTCGATGCGTGGCCGCACGATGTACGTGATCCCGTTCTGCATGGGCCCGCTCGGTGACGAGGACCCGAAGCTGGGCATCGAGATCACGGACTTCGCGTACGTCGTTTCGTCGATGCGCGTGATGACCCGCGCCGGCAAGGCCGCGCTCGACAAGTTCATCCGTCCGGATGGCACCGAGCGCGAGTTCGTCCCCGCGCTGCACTCCGTGGGCGCGCCGCTCGAGCCGGGCGAGAAGGACTCCAACTGGCCGTGCAACACCACCAAGTACATCAGCCACTTCCCCGAGGAGCGTCTCATCTGGAGCTACGGCTCCGGCTACGGCGGCAACTCCTTGCTGGGTAAGAAGTGCTACTCGCTGCGCATCGGCTCGGTCATCGCCCGCGATGAGGGCTGGCTCGCCGAGCACATGCTGATCCTCAAGCTGATCTCGCCCGAGAACAAGGTCCACTACGTCGCGGCGGCGTTCCCGAGCGCCTGCGGCAAGACCAACCTCGCGATGCTCCAGCCGACCATTCCCGGCTGGCGCGCGGAGACCCTCGGCGACGACATCGCCTGGATGAAGTTCGGCGAGGACGGCCGCCTCTACGCGGTCAACCCGGAGTTCGGCTTCTTCGGCGTCGCGCCCGGCACCGACTGGCACACCAACCCCAACGCGATGCGCACCATCGAAAAGGGCAACACGGTGTTCACCAACGTCGCGCTGACCGACGACGGCGACATCTGGTGGGAGGGCATGGAAAACCAGCCCTCGCACGCGACTTCGTGGAAGAAGGCGGACTGGACGCCGGATTCCGAGGAGAAGGCCGCGCATCCCAACTCGCGTTACTGCACCCCGATGTCGCAGTGCCCGATCCTCGCGGACGAGTGGGACGACCCCAAGGGCGTCCCGATCTCGGCGATCCTCTTCGGTGGCCGTCGTAAGACGACAGTCCCGTTGGTGAACGAGGCCCGCGACTGGCAGCACGGCGTGTTCATGGGCGCGACGATGTCGTCCGAGACCACCGCCGCCGCGGCCGGTGCGGTCGGCAACGTGCGCCGCGACCCGATGGCGATGCTGCCGTTCCTCGGCTACCACGCCGGTGACTACTTCAAGCACTGGCTGGACCTCGGCAAGAACGCCGACGCCGCCAAGCTGCCGAAGATCTTCTACGTCAACTGGTTCCGCCGTGGCGACGACAAGCGCTTCCTCTGGCCCGGATTCGGCGAGAACTCGCGGATCCTGAAGTGGGTCATCGAGCGCGTCGAGGGCAAGGGCAACGCCGTCGAGACGCCGATCGGGTTCGTCCCGAAGGCGGAGGACCTCGACACCGAGGGCCTCACCGAGCCGCTGTCGGACATCCAGCTCGCGCTGGACGTCTCCGCCGAGGAGTGGCGCCGGGAGATCCCGCTCATCGAGGAGTGGTTCGCGAAGATCGGCGACAAGGTCCCGTCGTCGCTCCGCGACGAACTCGACTCGCTCAAGCACCGCCTCGGCTAGGTTTGACTGCCTCTGAAGGCCACCATGAGGGACTCTAAGTCCCTCATGGTGGCCTTCAGCGCGTTCGATGGACGAGTGGGTACGTTGGCGGTATGACTGCTGGGGTTAAGCCGTTCAGGTTCGGGGTCAACATGGTCGCGCCCGCGTCGCGCGCTGCCTGGATCGAGAAATGCCGCAAGGCCGAGGACCTCGGCTACGACGTCGTCGGGGTGGCTGACCACCTGGGGATGCCCGCCCCTTTCCCGGCTTTGGTGCTCGCCGCCGAAGCCACGAAACACGTCCGTCTCAACACTTTTGTCCTCAATGCCGGTTTCTATAATTCCGCGCTGCTCGCCCGTGACATCACCGGGACCGACCAGTTCACCGACGGCCGCCTCGAACTGGGCCTCGGCGCGGGGTACGTGAAGGCGGAGTTCGATGCCGCCGGAATCCCCTGGCCCACGCCCGGCCAGCGGGTCGACCATCTCGAACGGACGATCAAGGAGCTCAAGCGGCTCTACGCCGACCCGGACCACAAGCCGCGGCCCGTCCAGAAGCCCGGCCCGCCGCTCCTGCTCGCGGGCCGCGGCAATCGGCTGCTCACCCTCGCCGCCGAGCACGCCGACATCATCGGCTTCACCGGCACCGCCGCGGTCAAGGCGGAGGGCAAGCTCGCGCTGGCTGACGCCGCCGAGTTCGGCGAGCGCGTCGAGTTCACCAAGGCCGCGCTGGGCGCGCGGATCTCCGAGGTCGAGCTGAACATCCTCACCCACTTCGTCACTCTCACCGACGATCGCCAGGCCGGGCTCGAAAAACTGCGGAAGCTGGTGCCGGACTTCACCACCGGGCAGCTCGGTGAGCTGCCGACGGCGTTGATCGGCACCGCGGCCGAGGTCGCGGAGCAGGTCGAGGGCCACCGGGAGCGGTACGGGCTCAGCTACTACACCGTGACCGAGTTCAACCTCGAGGCGCTCGCGCCGGTGATCGCATTGCTGCACGGCAAATGATCGACGTCCAGGGTCTCGGGGTGAAGGTCGGCGACCAATGGCTGTTCGACGACCTCGATTTCAGCGTCGACGCCGGTGAGTGCGCGGTGGTCGTCGGCCCGAACGGCACTGGGAAATCGACGCTGCTGCGCTGCCTCTACGGCATGCAGGAGAAGCAGCGCGGCACTGTCCGGGTGGCGGGCGGCGTCCCCGACGAACGCGACAACGCCTTTCGCCGCAAGGTTTCCGTGCTGCTCGACGATTCCGACTTCTTCGCCGAGCTGACCCCGATCCAGCACCTCGAACTGCTGGCGGGCTCGTTCGGGACCGACCTCGGCGACGTCGGCACGCTGCTGGCCGAAGCCGGGCTGGCCGAGCGCGCGCGGATCTCGGCTGGCAAGTTCTCCGCCGGTCAGCGGCGGCGGTTGCTGCTGCTCGGCGCGACCGTCCGGCCGCACCAGGTCCTGCTGCTCGACGAGCCCGAGCGCGCCCTCGACACCGAGGGCAAGGAGTGGATCACCAAGGTGATCGCGCGCTCGACCGCGGCGGGCGCGGCGGTGGTCGTCGCCACGCACCATCCGCCGCTGCTGGAGGCGGCTGACAGCGTGCTCGAACTGTGGTGACGCTCGCCGCCAGGAAGCGGGTGCCGGGCAGGCAGCGATTCGCCGGGATCTTCAGCGGGGACACGGCCACGTTCATCGCGCTGTTCGCGGGCGGCCTGCTCGTCACCGCTTTCTATCGGCTGGAGTGGTGGCACAACTTCCTGTTCGGACGGTCCACAACGGACTTCCCGGCGGCGTACGGGCTGATCGCCGCCGCCTGCGCGATGGGCTGGCGCGGGCTGCTGCGACGCGGCTTCGTCTGGGCCGAGCCCGCGCAGCTGACCTGGATGGACTTCGCGTCGGTCGACCGGCGGCGGGTGGTCGCCGGACGGCTGTGGGCGAGTTGGACCGGGGTCACGGTGACCGTCGGCTACCTCGGCGCACTGGTCGTGGCTGCCGGGCGCGGCCTGGACGAGACGTGGGCCGCCGCCGCGGCGCTCGTCGGCGCGAGCGCGCTGCTCGCGATGGCGACGGCGCGCCGGACGCGGCTCCCTGGTGAGACGGCCGGTCCGCTCGTGCTGGCAGTGGCGGGGCTGCTGGTGGCCGCCGACGGGCTCGGGCCCAGGCCGGTCGAGGTGCTCGCCGGGGTCCTGCTGGCCGCGGCGCTGGTCACCGCATTCACCGGTGATTCGGTGTCCCACGCGGGGCGTCTGACGCTGGTCGAGGGCTGGAACGGCCGCCTGCTGCGGGCGATGGCGGTGACCTTCGTCGACCCGATGCTCATCCTGCCCGAGGCCCGGCCGGTCGGCTGGCTCTCGCTGCGGCATCCGACGGCGTTGCGCCTCGCACTGGCCGGGGTCGCCGGGCGCTCGCGTTACTTCGGGTCGGCGTTGCTGATCACCATCATGGTCGGCGCCGGTCGCGTCGCGCTTCCCGCGCTGCCCGGGGTCGTGCTGCTTTCGCTGGGCGCGTTCGCGGTGCTGATGCCGTTCGGCGGCGGGCTCGGCGAGCTCTGGCGCAACGCGGGCAGGCGGCGCTGGCTGGGGACACCCGATCGTGAGCTGATCGTGGTCCACGGGCTGGTGTTCGCCGGGCTGGTGGCCGTCTGGGGCGTGCTGCTCGCGCTGGTGGCGCTCTGGCTCGGCGTCGTGGTGCCCGGGAGTTCGTGGCTCGCACTGCCGCTGGCGGTGCTCGCCGTGCTTCGCGCTGTCGCGCGGCCGCCGATCAACTACTCCGTCAGCGGCGGCGGGCTGATGGGCCAGGCGCTGCGCGGGCCAGACGTGCTGGTCGGCGGCACCCTCGTGCTGCTCCTGTTGGGCTGAGCGGGTGGCCTTGGCTCCTTCGGCCCAGCTCGATAGGCCATTCGCGGTTAGGCTCCTGCGCGACGGAGGGAGTCAAGGTGGGCGGCGGACACGCACCGGGAACGGGTCGCAGGGCGACCAGCGAGTTTCCCACCGGATGGAGTGACGAGCAGATCATCGCGGTGGTCAAGGACGTCGCGAATGATCCCAGTGAGCCCCGGCGCCGCCAGTACAACGGCCGCTGGCGCTGTGCCGGTGAGCGCTACGGCGTGCACCTCGTCGTGCTGGTCGAGGAGGACGGGCAGGTCCACACCGGTTATCCGGTCGGCGGCGCCGGCGTGGTCCGGAACCCGGACACGGCGAAGGACCCCGCGAACCCCACGGTGGCCGACCTCGCCGACGGGCGGATCAGTTTCTTCGGCGACAGCCTGCTCAAACAGCTCGCCGACCGGCTTCCGGCCGAAGACCTGGCGCACTACCGGACACTGCTGTGGTCGGGCGAGTGGGAGGAGCTGGCCGACGTCCTCGCGGCGCACGCGACGCTGATGGGCCTCAGCCTGGCGGTGGACGAGTTCGCCGACTTCGAGCGGCTGCTCAACAGCTACGAGTTGCCGATCAACGGCTGCGCGCACCTCAACGACCGCGAGCACATCCTGGACCGCCTGCGCCCCGAACCGGGACTAACTGGCCTGCGGTAGCGAGTTCGGCTCGACGGCCGCCCGCAACGCGTCCAGCGGCAGCCCGACGGTGTCCGCGATCGCCGCCACGGTGAAGAACGCCGGGGTGGGGATCCGGCCGGTCTCGATCTTGCGCAGCGTCTCGACGGAGATCCCGGCCTCGTTCGCGACGTCGACCATGCTGCGCCCCGCGCGCGCCTCCCGGAGCACACAACCCAGCCGCTCGCCCCGCTCGCGCTCTTCACTAGTCAACGGCACCCGCACCATGACCCAATACTAATACCGGTCCCCGCAGCCTGTCGACATAGTGCCCCGACCCCACCACGTGCCCCTGAAGGCCACCATCACGGCGTTAGACGCCGTGATGGTGGCCTTCAGGGGCTTCACCGGCTGGACGAGTTGCGCACAGAAGTTGTCCCCAGCCTGTGGATAACTCTGTGCACAGGTCTGTGGAGGGCGCAGGAAAAGGCCCCGCCGAGCCGAAGCTCGACGGGGCCACAATCCCTAGGGGCTTCAGGCGCCGGGAGGCACCGGAAGTGGGACACCGGGCAGACTCTGGTCGGCGGGCACCCTGCCGTCGACGAGGTAGTCCTCCACCACCTTGTCCACACCCGCGTTGCCGCCGGCGTAGATCCCGTGGTCGCCCTCACCGGTCACCGTGATCATCCGCGAGTTCGCGAACGCCTGGTGCGCGCGGGTCGCGCCCTCGATCGGGGTCGCCGGGTCGTGCACCGACTGGACCATCAGGATCGGCGGGACGCCAACGCCGTCCATCGGGAGCAGCGGGGCGGGCGGGTTCTGCCAGAAGATGCACGGCTGGATCAGCCAGCCCGCGCCGAGCAGCGGCTGGTTCTTGTCGATCAGCTTCTGCGACTGCTTGATGACGCTCTGCCGGTTACCCGTCCACGGGCCCTCGTTGCAGGGGATGGACCAGAAGCTGGCGTCGTAGGCGTCGCCGTCGCTCGGCACCATCAGCGGCTGCGGGCCGATGACGTCGCTGGCCGTGTTCTCGGCCTTGACCTTCTGCGCGGCCGAGGACTTCTGCTGGCTGCTCGAGCCCTGGGTCAGCGTGCGGACGTTGACCAGGTAGTCGGCCAGGCCGGGGAACGCCCGCTTCGAGTAGATCTGCGACGCGATGAACGCGTCCATCCCGTTCGCGGAGACCTTCGCGCCGTCCAGCTCGACCGGGGCCTGGGTCAGCGCGTAGCGGACCGTTTCGTAGGTCTGGCGAGCCTTCTCGCCGGAGGTGCCGAAGTGGTAGAGCTTGTCGTACTGGCCCAGCCACGGCAGGAAGTCCTGGCGCCAGCGGCGCTCGAAGCCGAGCGGCTGCCAGTCGAACGACTTCTGCCAGGTCGTGGTGAACTCGGTCGACGAGTCGAGCAGGAAACGGCCGGTCCTGGTCGGGAACCGCTGCGCGTAGTGCGCGCCCATCCAGGTGCCTGCCGAGTAGCCGACCCAGTTGATCTTGTCGCGCTTGAGCAGCACGCGCAGCAGGTCGATGTCGTGCACGGTCTGGTCGGTGTTGATCAGCGGGCCGAGCTCGCCGGACTTCACCTGGCAGGAGTTCGCCGCGTACTTGGTGGCGTCCAGGATCAGGTTGAGGTTGCCCTTGCCGCGGTCACGCGGGTCGAGGTCCGAGCCAGTGCCGATGGCGCCGCCGCAGGTGATGTTGGTGCTCTTGCCGGTGCCGCGCGGGTCGAAGCCGACGATCTCCTGGGTGGCCCGCAGCTTGGTCTGGTTGCGCAGCCGGGCGGGGAAGTTCCGGCCGGGCGCGCCGGGGCCGCCGGGGTTGGTGATGACGCTGGCCGTGGCCGGGCCACCGGTCGCCTTGAGGCGGCTGACCGCGATGGTGAGGTCGATCTGCTCGTTCGTCCGGAACCAGTTGCGCGGGGTCTTGTAGGTCGCGCACTCGATGCCCTCCGCGCCGGCGGGCGGCGGGGTCGGCAGATCGGTGGCCGTGCAGACGTGTCAGTCGAGCTTCTGGTTCGTGTACTTCGCCGGGATGTTCGTCGAGTTCAGCGGTTGCTTGGCCTCTTGGCCGTCGAAAGCTGGTGTGCACCCGGCCTGCATGGTGCCGGCGATCGCCGGGATCACCACCGCGTAGCGGAGTCGATTCGTCCGTTTGCCCCTTTGTAGTCCTATGCGAATTTTCGCAGCTCGCGACTGTGTAGTGATATCCGGCGACGGCGGCCAGGACAACCGCCCTTCGTCGCATCACGAACGGGCGGCGATCAAATCGATATCGGACACGCGTGACGAGCGCGGCGCGAAGTCCTAGGGTCATCGGCACGGTCGGCTTGTTACAGGAGTGTTAGGTGGGGTCCGATGTCGTCAGCCAAGTCCAGCGGGAAGGTGAAGGGGCTGCAGTTCAGCCCATGGAACCTGCTCTTGATCATCCCCTTGGGGATTCTCATCACGCCGCTGTTCAACTTCGACGCGCCCCGGCTGTTCGGGATGCCGTTCTTCTACTGGTTCCAGCTGAGTTTCGTGCTGGTCGGCGTCGCCTGTGTCGGCATCGTCTACGCGATGACGCGGAACGTCGGGAAGAACCACCAGCCCGGCAAGCTGACCGTTGACGACCTGGACGAGGGGACCAAGAAGTGACAACCCAGACCCTCGCGGCGGCCGCGCCGGGCAGCGGGCTGCAGTGGCCCGAGCTGATCATCTTCACCGTGCTGTTCCTGGTGGTCACGGTGCTGGGCTTCCTCGCGTCGAAGTGGAAGGCGGGCAACAGCCTCGACCACCTGGACGAGTGGGGCCTCGGCGGCCGCAAGTTCGGCTCGTGGATCACCTGGTTCCTGCTCGGCGGTGACCTCTACACGGCGTACACCTTCGTCGCGGTGCCCGCGCTGGTGTTCGGCGCCGGGGCGATCGGCTTCTACGCCCTGCCGTACACGATCATCGTCTACCCGATCGTGCTGCTGCCCGCGCTGCGCATGTGGTCGGTCTCGCGGGTCCGCGGGTACGTCACGCCCGCCGACTTCGTCCGCGGGCGGTTCGGCTCGCCGACGCTCGCGCTGCTGATCGCCGTCACCGGCATCGTCGCGACCATGCCGTACATCGCGCTGCAGCTGGTCGGCCTCGAGTCGGTGCTGCGGACGATGGGCCTCAACGGCTCCGGCATCGTCGGCCACCTGCCGCTGCTGATCGCGTTCATCATCCTGGCCTTCTACACGTACCAGTCCGGCCTGCGGGCGCCCGCGCTCATCGCGTTCGTCAAGGACATCCTGATCTACCTGGTGATCATCGCGGCGCTGATCTACCTGCCCGCGAAGGTCGGCGGCTGGTCGCACATCTTCGACGCCGCGGCGACGAAGCTCGGTGCGAAGGACGCGGTCACCGGCAAGCCCGCCGGCTCGATCGTGCTCGGCCCGAACAACCAGCTGCAGTACCTGACCCTGGCACTCGGTTCGGCGCTGGCGCTGTTCCTGTACCCGCACTCGCTCACCAGCGTGCTGGCCTCGCGCGGCCGCAACGTGATCAAGCGGAACATGGTGGCGCTCCCGGCGTACTCCTTCCTGCTCGGCCTGCTCGCGCTGCTGGGCTACGTCGCGATCGCGGCGATCAACCCGTCGACCGGCAAGCCGATCGCCCCGATCGTCAACGCCGCGACCGGCCGCCCGGACACGAACACGGTCATCCCGGTCCTGTTCGACACGCAGTTCCCACCGTGGTTCGCCGGGATCGCGTTCGCCGCGATCGGCATCGGCGCGCTGGTCCCGGCGGCGATCATGTCGATCGCCGCGGCCAACCTGTGGACGCGCAACATCTACAAGGAGTACTTCAAGAAGAACGCGACGCCGAAGCAGCAGGCGAAGCAGGCGAAGCTGGCTTCGCTGGTGGTGAAGTTCGGCGCGGTGGCGTTCATCCTGTTCATCGACCCGCAGTTCTCGATCGACCTGCAGCTGATCGGCGGGGTGCTGATCCTGCAGACGCTCCCGGCCGTGGCGATCTCGCTGTACACCCGCTGGCTGCACCGCTGGGGCCTGATCGCGGGCTGGATCGTCGGGATGGGCTGGGGGCTGATCATGCTCTACGGCATCCCCAACCCGAAGGCGGGCAAGGCGCACTTCGGCGGCTCCGCGCTGCCCATGGGCGACCTGTCGATCCTCGGCTGGCACCCGTTCGCCGGTTCGGCCGTCCAGGTCTACCCGGGCTTCGTGGCGCTGATCGCGAACCTGGTCGTCGCGGTGCTCGTCACGATCATCGCGCGCCGCATGAAGGTCTCGAACGGCA
Source organism: Amycolatopsis sp. H20-H5 (assembly GCF_035828755.1). Lineage (NCBI taxonomy): Bacteria > Bacillati > Actinomycetota > Actinomycetes > Pseudonocardiales > Pseudonocardiaceae > Amycolatopsis > Amycolatopsis sp. H20-H5. Next base: position 10,805 of record NZ_JAYMZS010000151.1, read on the forward strand.
CCGACGACACGGACGCGACCGATTACCACACCGACGAGGACGACAAGGACCTCCGGCCCATCGGCGTCCACTAGCGCCGCGGGCCTCGGTCTCGATTGCCCCTGAAGGCCACCATCACGGCGTAATACGCCGTGATGGTGGCCTTCAGGGGCTTTGCGGGGTGGGCGGTGTCTCGCAGGTGGTCAGGCGGCCGCGCAGGAAGCGGCGCTGGGGTTCTGAACACTGCAGCGTGAGGGCGCGGCGGTAGTGGGCCGCGGCCCGAACGGGGTCGCCCAAACGGAGGTGGAGCGCGCCCAGCGCGGCCGGGAGCAGGGTGTAGTCCGGCAGCTTGGGGATGAGGCGCTCGAGTTCGGCGATGCCCGCGGCCGGGCCGTCCACCATCGACAGGGCGATCGCGCGATTGAGCCGGGCGACCGGTGACGGCCGGATCGCGAGCAGGTCGTCGTACAGCGTCACGACGCGCGGCCAGTCCGGTGGTGACTTCGCGACGTGACAAAGCGCGATGGCGGCTTCCACGTGGTACGCCGACATCCGCGGTCCCGTGCACGCCCGCTCGAACAGGGCGACGCCCTCCGCGATCAGCTCGTGGTCCCACCGCCCGCGGTCCTGCTCGTCGAGCAGCAGCAGGTCGCCGTCCGCGTCGACCCGCGCGGGCAGCCGGGCGGCCTGCAGCATCATCAGCGACAGCAGCGCGCGCACCCGCGGCAGGTCCGTGCGTGGCTCGGCCAGCAGCAGTCTCCCGAGCCGGATGGCCTCGCCGCACAGCTCCCCGCGGACGGCGACCTCCCCGGTCGTCGCGTCGTAGCCCTCGTTGAACAGCAGGTAGAGCACCGAAAGTACACTGTCCACACGGGACTCCAGCGCGTCCGGCCCCGGCAGGTCGATCGGTTTGCCGGACTCGCGCAGCCACTTCTTCGCACGCACCAGCCGTTGCGCGATCGTCGACTGCCGGGTCAGCAGGGCGGCCGCGATCTCGTGCACCCCGAGTCCACCGACGGTCTTCAACGTCAGCGCCACCTGCGAGACCTGCGGTAACGCGGGATGGCAGCACAGCAGCATCAGCGCGAGTTCGTCGTCCGCCGAGATTTCCGCCACCACCAGCTCCGGCACAGCGAGCTGTGGCAGTTTCGTCCGCAACACCCGCTCCCGGCGGACGACGTCGAGCGCCCGGTTGCGCGCGGCCCGGAACAGCCAGCCCGCCGGATTCGACGGCACCCCCGCGTGCTGCCACGTGCGCAGCGCCTGCTCCAGCGCGTCCGCCACCGCTTCCTCCGCGAGGTCGAGCCGCGCGGGGCCGAGCGCGCGGGCCAGCGTGGCGGTGATCCGCCCGGCACTGTGCCGGAACAGGTGCTCCACCACGCCGGCCGACGACGTCATACCCGGCTCGGGTGCTCGGCGCGCGGGGCGTCCAGGTCGAGCGTGCTCTCGTGCGGCACGATCGCGCCGACGCCGTCCTCGACCACCGGATCGGTGGCGAACGTCATCAGATCCACGAACCGGGCCATCGCTCAGTTCCCGTCGCGGCAGTCTTCGACCCGGCGCACTTCGATCGGGCCGAACCGCAGGTGCGGATGGCCGCCGAAGGTCTTCTCCGCCTCGTCGAGGTCGTGCGCGTCGATCACGATGAGACCGCCGAGCACCTCGGTGGCCTCGGTGTGCGGCCCGTCCGTCGACGCCAGCGCGTCCCCGTCGAGCCGCAGCACCCGGCCGTCGAGCGACAGCGAATTGCCGCTGACCAGCTTTCCCTGCCTCGTCAGGTCGTCCGACCAGGCGAGATAGCTCTCGAGCACGCGCTGTCCCTCGTCCGGGCCGAGGTGGGCCTGCGCGTCGGTGGTGCCGCGCATGAATCCTGCGTAGTGAGCCATGATTTCCTCCATTTTCCGATTGATGGTCCCGAGACGAACAAGGCCACGGCAAATCGACACGGCTACGGTGGGTTTCATGGAAACAGCTGTGAGCCGGTTCCCCGTGGTGGATCTCGCGGACCTGCCGGAAGACCTGCGCGAGCGCATCCAGGCGATCGTCGAGAAGTCCGGGTTCGTGCCGAACATCTTTCTCGCGCTGGGCCATCGTCCCGCCGAGCTGCGCGCGTTCCTCGACTACCACGACGCGCTGATGGAGCGTTCCGACGGGCTGAGCAAGGCCGAGCGCGAGCTCATCGTCGTCGCCACCTCCGGCGCGAACCACTGCACCTACTGCGTCGTCGCGCACGGCGCGATCCTGCGGGTCCGCGCGAAGGACCCGGAGCTGGCCGACCGGGTGTCGAGCAATCCCTGGCAGGTCGAGCTCGACGAACGCGGCCGCGCGATCGTGGACCTCGCGCTCGCGCTTTCCCACGACTCGGCCGCGTTCGGCGACGCCGATCTCGACCTGGCCCGCGAAGCAGGCCTGACCGACGACGAGATCTGGGACGTCGGCGCCATCACCGCCCTGTTCGCGATGTCCAACCGGCTGGCCCACCTCACCGCCCTGCGCCCGAACCCCGAGTTCTTCCTGATGGGCAGGCTGCCGCGGGAACGCTGAGGGCGAACCCCCGTCTTCGTGGCGGTCAGAGCTCCAGCCGCCAGGTCTGGCCGGTCAGTGCGGGACCGAAATCGTCCAGCGGCTCCTCGGAGACCAGCTGGAAGCCCGCGGCCTGGTAGATGCGGCGGGCGGCGGTGAGCAGGGAAACCGTCCACAGCTCGATCGCGGTGTACCCGCTGAGGCGGGCGAACTCGAGGCATTCCGCGACGAGCCGACGCCCGACGCCGTGCCCGCGCGCGGCCGGCTCGACCAGTAGCACGCGCAGCTTGGCGGTCTGGTCGTCGCGACCCCGCATGCAGAAGACACTGCCCACGCGCTCGCCGTCGAGCTCGGCGATCCAGCCGCCCTGGCGGGGATCGGCACGGTGATCGGTGAACTCCGCCAGGACCCGGGCGACCAGCGCTTCGAACCGCTCGTCCCAGCCGTGTTCCTGTGCGTAGAGCGTGCCGTGCCGATGGACGACCCAGCCGAGGTCACCCGGTCGGGGTGGCCGCAGGACGAGAACAGGATCGGGCCGCCGGTCCCCGACCAGCCCGGTGATCGTGCGCATCGCGGCGAGCAACCGACGTTGGTCATCGTCGTCGAAGCGTTCGAGGAGCGAGCCGATGCGCTGGGTGCTTCGCGTGTTGAGCGTGTCGAAGGCGGCGCGGCCTTGCTCGGTGAGGCGCACGAGCTGGCGGCGGGCGTCTTCCCCACTGCGCTCCCGCGCGACCAGGCCGCGGGTTTCGAGCTTGCCGAGCAGCCTGCTCGCGTAACCACCGTCGAGATCGAGGCGTTTGCGCAGGTCAGTGACGGGAGTGGTGTCCTGCTGGGCGAGTTCGAACACGACTCGCGCTTCGCTCAAGGAGTACTCGGCGTCGGCGGGGCCTTCGTCAAGGACACCGATGACGCCGGTGTACAGGCGGTTGAAGGCGCGAACGGCGGTGATGCGCTTCGTCCGGTCCAGGCTTGTTCATTGACCACCTCAACAAATTCGTTGACTTGGTCAAGTATTATCTCAAAACAAAACCCCGGGCAAGTGCTCGCGCCGGGGTTTCGGAGAAATGGGAACCCCGTGATGCTGCCAGGTCGGGGGTCCGCCAGCATCACGGGGTCGTAGTGGGTATCGACGCGGCGTTCCGCGGCGTTACACCTGAGGCACTTTGTGGTGCAGGTCACTCCAATGGAGCAAAGTGCACCCTTTCGTGCGAAATCAGCGCATGTAGCCCTGACGCGCCTGGGCGATAGCGATCAGTTCCTGACGAACGGTCGCGGTGGCCGCGGTGTCGATCGCCCGGTTCAGGGCCCGGCGAGTACGAGTTTCGGCGCGGCGGGCTCGGAGCTTGGCGGCGATGTTGTTCATCGGTTCTGCATCCCCTTTGGGGTCTCGGTGGCTTGTGACTTAAGTATGCCCCCTTTTTCACAAGGAGTCCAACGATTCAACGGTGATCTGGCGCACCAGCCGATGAATCATCGGTAGATTGCGGATTAATCCGGAGAGATGCAGTGTCGCCGGTCACGTCCAGGTAACGCCTATGGCCTTCTAGGGCTCTCTACGAAATTTTCGATATAGCCGTAGCGAGGACTATGACCCGGAAGGCGGTACGGAGACGATCAGTCGCGGCCGAGCAGGTAGTGGCCGAAATGCGGCACGGTGAAGGCGATCTGCCCGCGTTCGCCGGAGAACACGAGGCCCTTCTTCATCAGGCTGTCTCGGGCAGGCGAGAGTGATGAGGGCTTTTTCCCCAGGTAGACGGCTACATCGGCGGTACCGGCGGGCTCGTCACGCCCCTGGGTCAGCTCGGCCATCGCCTGCAGGTACTCCCGCTCCGCGGGCGTCGCGCGCTCGTAGCGTGAGCCGAAGAAGCCCACTGCGAGCTCCGCCTCGGCCTCCGGGGCGGCCACCTGGACGTCCTTGACGGTGATCGGATCCGCGGGCGCGGCGTCCCAGGCCGCCTTGCCGTACGCCTGGATGAAGTACGGGTAGCCCCCGGAAGCGTCGAACAACGCGTCGAGGGCCTCGGGCTCGATGCCCGCGTCTTCACGCTCGATCGGCGCCATCACCGCGAGGTCGGCGTCGTCGCGCTCGAGCCGGTCGATGCGCGCGTAGCGGAACAGCCGCTCGGAGTAGGACTTCGAGGCCGAAAGCACCGCGGGCACGTGTGGCAGTCCGGCGCCGACGACGACGAGCGGCGCGCCCGACTGGGAAATCTCGTGGCAGGCCGCGCACAGGGCGGACACGTCCTCTGGCAGCAGGTCCTGGATCTCGTCGATCAGCAGCGCGACGCCGGTGCCCACGTCGGCGGCGAGCCCGGCGACGTCGGTGAACAGCTCCACCAGGTCGATCTCGATGTCCCCGGAGTCGGCCCGGCCCTGCGCGGCGGGTGCGTCGATGCCCGGCTGCCAGCGGTCGCGCAGTTTGGCGTCCGGCTTGTTGGCCCGAAGCGCGAACGCCTTGAGTACGCCGAGGACGTCCTCCACCCGATCGGGCGCACGATGTCGCACGGCGAGGTCGCGGATCGCGCGGTGCAGCGCGGCGGACAGCGGCCGCCGCAGCTCGATATCCGGTCTGGCCTCGATCTTCCCCGCGCCCCAGCCGTGCCGGATCGCCATCGACCGCAGTTCACCCAGCAACACGGTCTTGCCGACCCCGCGCAGGCCGGTGAGCATCAGGCTGCGTTCCGGGCGGCCGCGTGAGACCCGTTCGAGCACGACCTCGAACGCCTTGAGCTCGCGCTCGCGGCCTGCCAGCTCGGGTGGCCGTTGACCGGCGCCCGGGGCGAAGGGGTTGCGGATGGGATCCACTCTGCCAAGTTATCGGTGTTTCTAACGTCAGTCCGATAGTGGGGCAGATTTCCTTAGCGCGTGTCCTTGGGCCGTTCGAGTGGTGGCCGGGTCTGCAGCCCCGGTCCCTTCCTGTCCTCGCCTAGTCGGTGAGGTGCCGGTCCGCGTAGACCCGCATCGCGTCGCGGATGTACTCCGCGGTCCCCGTGCCGTGCGTTTCGTCGTACTGGCCGTAGCGCGGATCGTCGACGTACAGCTGGCCAAGGCCCTTGAAGTAGCCCTTGGACACCGTCCGGACCGCCGGGGCCAGCCACTGGTGCAGCCGCTGCGTCAGCGCCTGGACGCTGTCGCTGCCGACGGCCTCACCGGCGGTTTTGGCCGCGCCGAACGCCGTCGCGATGTCGAGCTGCTCCTGCTGGTGGGCCTTCTGCCCGTCAGCGTCGAGCGAGTTCCACCACTGGTCACCCTTCTTGTACGCGTCGGCGCCCCAGCGCTCGGTGACCTCCTTCTCGTACTTCGTGTGGTCGAACCCGTCGAAAACCTCGTCTGCCATGAGTCGTTCACCTCCCTTCAGTTTCTTGAGCGTCGTTCGCACCGATTCGATCTGCCGCCCGAGCCGCTGTCGCTCCTGCTCCAGCAGCTCGAGGTGGGTTTCGAGGGCCGACGTGCTGTCCTGCTGCCCGTCGAGGACCTCGGCGATGGCCGGAAGGCCGAGGCCGAGCTCGCGCAGGAGCAGGATGCGCTGCAACCGCACCAGCGCGTGCTCGTCGTAGTAGCGGTAGCCGTTGCCGCCGACCCGGCTGGGTTCGAGCAGGCCGATCGCGCCGTAGTGGCGCAACGTCCTGCTGGTCGTCCCGGCCGAGCGGGCGAGGTCCTGGATGGACCACTCCGATCCGGTCACCGCCGCCCTCCTCCGTCTCGGTGAAACCCAAGGTAGAGGTTGACGCCGCGTCAAGGTCAACCGCGAATCTCGTCGCTACTGGTTTCTATCACTCTCTAGATTCAGAGCAATACGCCCGAATAGAGCGCTAGCGTGGTTCGACCTCGAGACGACTGGGCATTCTGGGCGTAACTTTCATGGGGTACCAATACCCCTCGGCCTGGAAGGCAGGAACTCGTGATTCTCCGTCGCGTGGCGCGTCCACTGCTTGCTTCGATCTTCATCTTCGGCGGCATCGGCGCCCTTCGTGACGCGCAGGGTCACGCGAAGGCCGCTGAGCCGTTTCTGACGGACTCCTTCGACAAGCTGGAAGGGGTCATCCCCGAGGGTTTGCCGCGCGACCCCGTCACGCTCGTCCGCATCGACGCCGGGGTGAAGATCGGCGCCGGTCTCGCGCTGGCCACCGGGAAAGCGCCGCGGCTCGCGTCGCTGCTCCTGCTCGGCAGCCTGGTGCCGACGACGCTCGCGGCGCACCGGTTCTGGGAGATCAAGGACCCGGCCGAGCGCCAGCAGCAGCAGATCCAGTTCATCAAGAACGCCTCACTCGGCGGCGGCCTCCTGCTGGCGGCCGCGGACACCGGTGGCAAGCCCTCGCTCGGCTGGCGCGCCCGCCGCGCCGCGAAGAAGGCGGGCAAGGCCGCTGAGCGGGTCGGCAAGCGCGCCGAGAAGGCCCTCCCCAACTGACGTAAATGCCTCTGAAGGCCACCATGACGGCGTAATACGCCGTCATGGTGGCCTAATGGGGTTTGTTCGGGTCGGGTTCGTAGGCTTGGGCGTGGTGGCTGGTGGTGGGTGAGCACTCGTGTGGCCAGGGTTTTGTGAGACCTTCCTGAAGACCGTGCCCTCA